>NZ_VPDQ01000061.1:0-3189 GCF_013417535.1 Acinetobacter sp. YH12241
ACAGCGAAAAAATGAGCCTAAAAAACCTGATAACGGCAATGATAACGACTACTCACCCTCATAATACCCATTTAAACGCAAAAAAATGGGGTTTTTAGCCATGTTTGGTGTTTTATGCATGAAAGTATAGTTGAGATAATAAAAACCTCTTAGAACGCAAATTAGAGCGTTTTAGCGAGTGTCTACGAGCGACACAATGAAAATTTGCTTATTCCCCCCTCTGAAAAACCGCTTTTGCTTTTTAAAACAGATGAATCGCAGATGTAGCAATGCTTTCAACGCTATATCTATACGTTTATCGACCCAAGTATTAGCGAGTGTCTACGAGCGAAGTATTGATGCTTTTGCTCTTCAAAAAGCATGAGCATAGCGAATGCATTATTAAGGCTTTTGCTTTTGCTTTTGCTCTTGAAAAGACACTAGCGGAGCTAGTGCCATAGCCTTTGATTTTGCCTTTGATTCTCTTTTTTAGCTTTTAAAAAGCTTTTAAAGACTTTTCGCCCCTCTACAGACCTTACTAGACATAGCTTTCAGACTTTAAAAAAGTACAAACGCCAAGTATTAAAGTACAAACGCCAAGTTAAAAGCACTTAAAAAAGTACAAACGCCAAGTTAAAAAAGTACAAACGCCAAGTATTAAAGTACACAATTAAACTTTGAACTTTTATTGATTAAAAGGTATTGTCTTAAACGATGTACTTTATTTGGAAAATACTATGGATTTGGATGTTAAAAAACACTATCCCAAAGACTGGATAGTTTTACAAAATAGAGTGGTTGAATGCTTTAGAGGTATGTCCCTTGATGAAAAGCGTTTATTTATCATGGCAACCCCTTTGGCAAGAACCACAAAAATATCAAGCAATGATCCTATTTTTATATCTTCGAGTGACTTTTCAAAGGAGTGTGGCATTGACTTATCAACGGCTTATACAGCTTTAGAATTGGCATCTGAACGCCTATTTACTCGGTTCTTTGGTTACACCAATGCTGAGGGTGACAGGGTAAAAATGCGTTGGCTAAACAAGGTGATTTATAAGGCAGGACAAGGCGGTTCAGAACTATATTTTACCGATGAAGTACTGCTATTACTTAGAGAGTTTGACGCCCTAAACCCTTATACCAAGTATAAAAAAGAGGTCGTTTTACGGCTTAAAAAAGACTACTCGCTAGACTTCTATCACTTGGCTAAGAAACACCAAACAATGGGCGGTTTTCAAATCAGCCTAGACGAATTATTTCAGCAGTTGGGCTTGCCTGAATCCTATCAAGACCTAAGCAACCTAAAAAAACGTGTAATTAAGCCATCACTGGACGAGATCACAGCCAACACCGACATAGACCTAAGCTATGAGAATGTGAAACGTGGGCGTTCCGTGGTTGGCTTTAAGTTCACTGTCAAAGAAAAACCAAAGCCCAAAGTTATAGAAACAGGACGAGATCCAAATACACCTGACCTATTCCACAAAATGACAGAATCTCAACTTGATACGTTTAGCAGTAAACTTTCAGAACTCCCTGAAGTGCAAAAGATGGCACATGCAGGCGAAGATATGAAACCATTTATTGCTCGTATTCGTTCGATGCTCAAAGACTCTGAAAAACAAAAAACGTTGCTTCCCCATCTAGCAAAATTAGGATTTAAATCGAAATGATGTTTGAGAAAAAAATTACTCAGTTTGAAAGGGAAGTTTTGCTACAAGAAAAAATTGAGCAGCTCGAAAACGAGCTTAAAGAATTTTCTGATCTTCAAAAAAAAGCATATAGCGATCGTCTGCAAAAAAGCATTGTCGGTTTAGAAAACCGAATTCAGCGCATGAAGAAATCGCTTTATACAAACTGAAAGTTTGTCGGGGTCGAGGGGAGGATTCCCCTCGCTCATGAACTTTTAAAACACCATAAGGGGTTTTAAAAGTGGAGTGAGTCCACTTCGCTATCGCAAAGCTCAAAAAGCTCTGCTATCGTGTGTTTTTTCGGTATCGGATTTCTCACATGTCATTTGCTATTTTGCGTATTCAAAAATTGAAGTCGTTTGCAGACGTTGGTGGCAGTCTTTCGCATAATTATCGCAATCGAGAAACGTTAAATGCCGATTCTGACCGCACACATTTGAATGAGCATGAGTTAGATACAAACGAAAAATGTATGACCGCTATTCGTGATCGTATTCCTGAAAAAAGACGCAAAGATGCGGTTTTGTGTATTGAACATCTTGTGACTGCATCACCAGAATGGGACGGCTGGGGAACTGAAAAAGAAACTGCATTTTTTGAGCAGTCGAAAAAATGGCTCGAAAATAAATACGGTAAAAATAATGTCGTCAGCACTACGATTCATAGAGATGAAACAACCCCTCATTTGGTCGCTTACGTTGTTCCAGTCGATGAAGCTACGGGCCGTTTAAACGCAAAAAAATATATCGGTGGATCTCGACATACACTTTCACAGATGCAGACTGATTTTGCAGTTGAAGTAAAAGATTTAGGATTAGATCGGGGCGTACAGGGGAGCAAAGCAAAACATACGTCTATCAAAGAATATTATGAGAAATTGAACAATTACGAAAATGAACCTGGTATTGAAAAAGGTCTCACTTACGAAATACCTGAACCTGAATTTCTTGAGTCAAAAAATACCTACGGTGAGAGAGTCGCAAACGCTATGATTGATCAGATATTTGATCAAATTGCACCACGATTTGACCGAGCGAATGCACTGGCTAGTCAAACCGAAAAATTAAAAAAAGAACTGTCTGATACAAAAAAAACACTTGATGAGGTTCAGCAACGAGCAAAGCCATATTTAGACATAATTAACGAGTATAACCATCCAAATCTTGAGAAAGAATTTAATAAGCAAGTTGCTAAATTAAAAGATAATTTTGATTCAGCACTTGAACATCATAGATTCCTAAAAAGACAGGAAGAACAAGAAAGATTTAACCAACAACGTGAACTTCGCAATCAATTACACTTAGAACAAGAACAGAAAAAACAACTGGCTGAACAAGAAAGGCAGGAAAAAGAACGTTTGGCACTTTTAAGACGTCAAGAATTAGAAAAACAGCGAAAAAATGAGCCTAAAAAACCTGATAACGGCAATGATAACGACTACTCACCCTCATAATACCCATTTAAACGCAAAAAAATGGGGTTTTTAGCCATGTTTGGTGTTTTATGCATGAAAGTA
>NZ_VPDQ01000062.1:0-3154 GCF_013417535.1 Acinetobacter sp. YH12241
TTCGATTTCGTATAAGGTGTATTATGTTAATTTTAGGGGAACTTAATTCTATAGGTGATACCAATGGACAAAAAGATAGAAGATAAAACTAAAGATATTAATGAAAAAATTCAAAAATTGGATTTAGCTATCCAAGAACTAATAGAAACTACAGACAATTTTTTTATTAATGATAAGTACTATGGAATTGAATGCGCTTTTATTTTAGACCATGCACTAAATATTAAAATGCACTTTTTCAACAAGTATCCAGCATTTGCACCACCTCACTTACGAGGAGTAGAAAATTATGATCGAATTATACATATTAGAGAAAATAATCCTGAAGATAAGCTAGAACAAATTTCTCCTCTTAAAGACTAAATTTTCTAATCTCGTACTTAGAATCCCCTACCATTTAACATAATGGTGGTTATACGAAATTTCAAAAAAATACAGTAAAAATGGGAGCTTAAGGCCACTGCTGTCCCATAAATATAACAAGTGTTAGCAGCAGTGTAAAAATAACCCTCTAACGGCATTTTAAAACTGACCCCCTTGGTTAATATAGCGGTCTTTTTGGACTGCTCAACATGTTAACTTTGGAGCAAGCAGTGACCATCCAAATTCTTCATCAACAAGGTAAATCCATTAAAGCCATTAGTCGTGAACTTGGGGTATCCAGGAATACCGTACGTAAATATTTACGGCAAAACACCACACCTCAGTATCGGCGTACACAACCTAGAATAAGTATTCTTGATCCATATAAACCCTATTTGCTTGAACGTGTAAATGCAGCTCATCCTGAATGGATTCCTGCCGTTGTGCTCTATAAGCAGATTTTAGGGTTTGGATATCCAGGAAAGATCAGGATATTGAGGGAATATCTTGCAACATTAAAACCCGTTGCCAAATCAGAACCCGTCATTCGTTTTGAAACCCAACCTGGTCAACAAATGCAGGTTGATTTCACCACGATTCGACGTCACCATACGACTTTGAAAGCCTTTGTGGCCACATTAGGTTATTCCAGAGCAACCTTCGTGAAATTTTATGATCATGAACGGACGGATGCATGGATCGATGGTCTGGAAAATGCATTTCAGTTCTTTGGGGGCGTACCTCAGGAAATCCTGTTTGATAACGCTAAAACGATCATGATTGAACGGGATGCCTATCAGGAGGGGCAGCACAAATGGAACCCCAAACTGCTCGATTGTGCCAAGAAATATGGCTTTCGCCTCCCGCGTATGTAAACCCTACCGCGCACAGACCAAAGGCAAAGTTGAACGCTTTAATGGATATCTCAAATCAAGCTTTATTGTGCAATTGAAAGCAAGCCTTAAGACTTCAGGCTTATTGTTGGATGTTGATGTTGCTAATGCCCACATTGGTCGGTGGTTGCATGAAACCGCCAATCAGCGGATTCATGCAACCACGCAAGAAAAACCAGCTGTTCGACTGCAGCAAGAGCAGCAAAGATTCGCGCCATTACCGCAATCAAATACGGTTTCCAGCATTGTGCCTGTTACAGCGGCACCGCATGTGATGCCCTACGAGAGTTTGCAGCATCCATTATCAGTATATGACCAGTTGCTGGGAGTTTCCTGATGAATCTGCAATTGGCGGAGTGATTTCTCAAAATGGCAAGTTGATGACAATTGTTCCGCTGGATGAACAACTTTTGGTTGAGGCACGTATTTCACCGCGAGATATTGCTTTTATTCATCCTGGGCAAGATGCACTGGTGAAGATCACCGCGTATGATTATTCTATTTATGGTGGGTTGAAAGGAAAAGTTTCTATTATTTCTCCAGACACCTTGAGAGATGAAGTTAAGCAAGATCAATTTTATTATCGAGTGTATATTCGAACGGATTCAGGAAAATTGATGAATAAAGCAGGCAAACAATTCAGTATTACTCCTGGCATGGTTGCAACAGTCGATATTAAAACAGGGGAGAAAACGATCTTAGATTATCTAATAAAACCATTTAATAAAGCGCAAGAGGCTTTAAGAGAAAGGTAAGCGTCCGCTGAACCCCACACTCTTTGAGTGGAACGTTCTTTAAAAAAACGTTCCACTTTATTGAATATTTATCAATACCGCATAGCTCGATGCAGGGTGCTATCTTCAGATATCTTATTTAACATAAAATGAAGTTATGCGACTTCAGAATGACCTAATACTTGAGAATAAATATGACCCAAAAAATACTAGATCGATTTTCTTCACTAATAGAAGAAGGTGATTCAATCTATCAAAAATGTGAAGCCGCTGGATCTGGTTATAATCCTGAATTACAATCAGCTTTTATCGAATGGCAAATGAAATCTAAAAATATATTAAGCATTACTTGTGGTGAAAAGTCACATTATTTGTCTCAGTTTGATAAAAATCTTAAAGCAGGAATGGGGGATACAAGAAAAGCAATATTAAATCGCGTGATTCCAATTTTAAGAGCGGCAGAAGATGATTTAAAAAATGGTTTTCTAATCACAATCAAAAAACTAATTCAGTCAGAGGTTTTTGATAGTGAGTTGGATCAAGCACAGCATTTCCTTGATTCAGGTTATAAAGTAGCTTCTGCTGTCACTGCTGGTGTAGTTTTAGAAACAGCAATTAAAGAATTAGCTAAAAATAACGGAATTGATATTTGCCAAGAAGGTACTACTAAACCTAAAAAACTTGATGCTCTTAATTCTGAATTAAAAAATGCTAATATCTATAGTGCTCTTCAACATAAGCAAGTTTTAACTTTGGCACATATAAGAAATAAAGCTGCTCATGGGGAGATTGAGGAATTTAATGATAACGATGTACAGAATATGATCCGAGATGTTGAAAGATTCTTACTTGAATATGCTTCTTAATACAACAAAAAAAGAGTCCACGTTATCTAATGGTGGACTCTAGTTCCAAATTTGAGACTAATAGAGTATCTATTTTCCAGATATTGAAATCATAGCCACGCAGACTTGCGTAGGTTTGACTGATACGCAAGTCGAGTAGCGGTCTGATTTCCGCATAACTTATGTTATGTTACTTGGGATACACTTGACGGTAAGATAATTTATTATTGCAACCGTCAAGTGCAGCACCAACGATATTATTGTAGGGTGCTGTGTTTAGATATCCTATTTAACATAATCAATGTTATACGAAATACAG
>NZ_VPDQ01000063.1:0-3041 GCF_013417535.1 Acinetobacter sp. YH12241
CATGAAATACGGTATTCTGATGTGACAAAACCTGAATCCTGGTCGTTAAAGTGTTTGTTTGCACTCATATTTTAACTGTTAGGACTCAGGTTTTTTTATTTAAAGCAAACTATGGGACAGCAGTGCCCAAACAGGTGCTTTTAATGTTAAATGTAGCGTCGAATTTAAAGAGCCTAAGGGCAAGAAATTAACGGTGACGTTTTTTCCAGTGTTTAGCACGATTCGCTTTGGCACGATCGGCTGCCTTATCTTTAGAAATTTTATTACCTAATGCTGCACCACCCGCAGCACCGAGTGCTGAACCGATATAGCCGCCATTAGAACCGCCCATGTTTTTACCTACGGTATAACCAGCACCACCACCTAAAGCACCACCAATTGCAGATGAGGTACGGTTTTTCTTGTTACTTGCAACAGCAGCACCACCTGCACCACCTAACGCAGCACCAATTGTTGCGCCAGTGTTGCCCCCCATGTTTTTGCCCAGTGCAGTACCAGCAACGCTACCTAAAGCACTTGCTGCTGCCACACGTGCAGTACTGTCTGCATGCGCACTCACTGTCATCATTGAGCCTGCAGCCATTGCAGCACTCAGTAAAATTGCATTGAGTTTCATGTTGTAACTCCGTGTCCCTGATAGGACTTTCATATGTTAGTGTGTTTCGACGCAGAAAATGTAACAAATCATGCCCAAAAGAATGTGAAGATCTACCTCCATATTTAATGTGTTTATTTGCCAATTTGTAAAATGAGAAATAAATAAGGATCGAATTGAGCAGAAAAAATCCAAAACTGAAGATTTTATTTATATTTGTTAACAAATGGCGGTGACATCGCTGCATCTAAGCAATGACTTACTGAATAATGATGTTCATTGACCCAGAGAATCGTTAAACTAGGCGCAATTTTTTGATTTCGCTGTGCTAAATCACTGTTTAGGCACAGCCTTATGTTTGAGATTTTTTAGAAAATGAAAGAATCGTTACGTTTACGATTAGACCAACTCTCTGACCGTCATGAAGAACTGACTGCGTTATTGGCAGATGTTGAAGTGATTTCGGACAACAAGCGTTTTCGCCAGTTATCACGTGAGCATAATGATTTAACCGAGATTACCAGCGTTTGGACCAAGTACAAACAGGCTGAAGAAGATATTGAAACTGCGCAAGCCATGCTGTCTGATCCTGACTTTAAGGAAATGGCGCAGGAAGAGATTAAGGAAAATAAAGCCCTGATCGAACAGCTTGAGGCTGATTTGAATATCCTGATGATTCCAAAAGATCCGAATGATGCCAACTCTGCTTATTTGGAAATCCGTGCCGGAACCGGTGGTGATGAAGCGGCAATCTTCTCGGGTGATTTGTTCCGTATGTATAGCAAATATGCGGAATCTCAAGGCTGGCGTATTGAAATCCTGTCTGAAAATGAAGGCGAACATGGCGGCTATAAAGAGGTCATCTGCCTGATTAATGGCGAAGGCGTATATGGTCGCCTGAAATTTGAAAGTGGTGCGCACCGTGTACAACGTGTGCCTGCGACAGAATCGCAAGGTCGTGTGCATACTTCTGCATGTACAGTTGCCATTCTGCCAGAAGTCAATGTAGACACTTCAGTCGATATTAACCCGGCAGATTTACGTATTGATACTTACCGTGCATCAGGTGCAGGTGGTCAGCACATTAACAAAACCGATTCTGCGGTTCGTATTACCCACATTCCAACCGGTACTGTGGTGGAATGTCAGGATGAACGTTCACAGCATAAAAACAAAGCCAAAGCGATGGCTTTATTGGTTTCACGTCTGGAAAATGCCAAACGTGCCGCAGCAGATGCAGCGACTTCTGAAATGCGCCGTGACCTGGTCGGTTCGGGTGACCGTTCAGAACGTATTCGCACCTATAACTATCCACAAGGTCGTATGACCGATCACCGTATTAACCTGACTTTATATAAGCTGGATGCCGTGATGGAAGGTGATCTGACTGAGCTATTAGACAGTCTGCATCGTGAATATCAGGCCGATCAGTTGGCCATGCTTGCACAGCAGAATGGTGGCTAATGAACATTCAAGAAGCACTGGCTTTACGTGGTGAACCTGAAAGTTATGAACGTCAGGAAAATGCCTGGCTGTTGGAACACATTACCAAGATTGATGCTTTTGATCTGGTAATGAAAAAAGACCAGCAGTTAACGCCTGAACAGGAACAGGCCTATGTCGAAAGCCTGGCGAGGATTGCTGCAGGTGAGCCATTGGCTTATGTCACAGGTTCACAACCGTTCTGGACTTTGGATCTAAAAGTCACTAAAGATACGCTAGTACCACGGCCGGATACCGAAGTGCTGGTCGAAACAGTCCTGAAATTAGACCTGCCGGAAGATGCACGAATTGTTGACTTGGGAACTGGTACCGGTGCCATTGCCTTGTCACTGGCGTCTGAGCGCCCTAACTGGTCTGTTACCGCTTCGGATATTTATGAACCCACACTGGAAGTTGCGAAATATAATGCGGAACAGCATGATTTAGATCAGGTGCAGTTTGTGCTTGGTTCCTGGCTAAAACCATTTGGTCGGCAGTTCTTTGATGCGATTGTATCTAATCCACCGTATATTGATGCAGACGATGAGCATATGCCAGATCTGGCGACTGAGCCGGAACGTGCGCTGGTTTCAGACAAAAATGGTCTGGCTGATATTGAGATGATTATTCAGCAAGCTAAAAAGCATCTAACCGTAAATGGCTGGGTTGTGCTTGAGCACGGCTATGATCAGGGCGATGCGGTCCGCCATCTGTTTACTCAAGCTGGCTATAAACAGGTCCGTACAGTGAAAGATTATGGCGGAAATGACCGGGTAACTTTAGGTCAGTGGCCACATTAATTTTTAAAGCTTGATTTAATAAAAAAGCGACCTGGATAGGCATTGCTGTCCCACAATTTTTCACAAGAGGAAGCTCATTTGAGCTTCCTCTTGTTTTATGGGTATTTTATCGGGTGAAAATAAAGCTTTTAAAGTTCTTCTTTCAAACAAATTCACTTGAATTA
>NZ_VPDQ01000064.1:0-2510 GCF_013417535.1 Acinetobacter sp. YH12241
GTAAGCATCCGGCTAACACAGCCTTACCAAGCGATCCTATAAGCCTTAATTTAGTTCCCACCTAAAAACAAGTGGGGACTTAATCCATGAACATGGATATATATTCAGCAACACCTCCTGTTGCTAAAAAACGCAGAACATACAGCAAAGAATTCAAACTCAGTATTGTCAATGCCTGCAAAAATCCTAATACCTCGATCGCTTCGGTCGCACTGCAACATAGTATTAATGCCAACCTTGTCAGTCGTTGGATCAGGATCTTCAGCCATCATGATGGTGCCGTGCAGGATCCTACTCATGTGAATCCAGCATTTATTGCTTTGCCTTACACTGCTGCAATCAGCCAACCTATTGATGAGAGGATCACGTTGTGTATCACCGTGCCTCATACGAATAATGATATTCAGCTAAAATGGCAGACATCAGAAATACCTGCCTTGGCAGAATTACTCAAGGCACTGGCAACATGATCCGCATTGATGAAATCTGGTTGTCTACTCAGCCCATGGACATGCGTGCAGGTATGGATACGACCATGGCTCAGGTGGTGAGAGCCTTTGGCTACATCAAACCGCATTGTGCTTACCTGTTCTGTAATAAACGTGGCCATCGCATGAAAGTACTGGTACATGATGGACTGGGCATCTGGCTGTGTGCCAGGCGGCTGGAACAGGGCAAATTTCACTGGGCTCAAGTTCACCAAGGTGAAACCGTGGCCCTCAGCCCGGAACAGTTACAGGCACTGATCCAAGGTTTGCCCTGGCAGCGCATTGGACGACAGCAGGTGGTGACGATGCTTTAAACCAGGCTGTTCCATTCTGCTATTCTCCAAACGTTCTATTTCATTCTTCTCATGACCTCAGGCATACTGCGGTCATGAATACGCTGCCTGACTTAAGCCAACTGACCCATGAACAACTGCTGGAATTTACCCGGCAGTTGGCGATGCAGCATCAGTCTCTGGCACAATCAAATCAAGAATTAGAAAAATCAAACCAGCAATTGGATGCCAAAGTTCAGCATCTTTCTATTCTCAATCAAAAATACGAGCATGAACTGGCGCTGTTTAAAAAGCATAAATTCGGCAGTAAAAACGAACATCTCACTGCAAAACAAATCCATCTGTGGGATGAGGCGGTCGAAGAAGATATCGCAGCCGTTGATCTGGAATTAGAACGATTAAATGCAGATAAAACCCATGCAGCGACACACAAAGCCACAGTCAACAAACCTAAACGTCGACTGCTGCCAGATCATCTACACACCATCCGTATTGAGCATGAACCTGCATCAACCCAATGCAGTTGTGGCTGCCAGTTACGTCGTATCGGCGAAGATATCAGTGAAAAACTGCATTTCAGACCGGCACAGTTCTATAAGGAACAGCATGTACGTGGCAAATGGGTCTGTGATCAGTGCGACACCCTGACTCAGCAAGCGATGCCCGCCTATGTGATTGATAAAGGTATTGCCAGTCCTGAACTGCTCAGCCATGTGCTGGTATCGAAGTATGCCGATCATTTGCCGCTGTACCGTCAGCGCCTGATCTATCAGCGGGCTGGCATTGATCTGTCCAGATCCACGTTATCTGACTGGATTGGTCGCTGCGGTGTGGAACTGGAACCTCTGGCCAATGCCTTAAAACAGGTGGTGCTGCAACAGCGGGTGATCCATGCCGATGAAACGCCGGTCACCATCATGCGGATGGGTGAGAATGATAAAAAACCGAAGAAAGGTTATGTCTGGGCCTATGCCACTACACAGTACAATCCAGTTCAAGCCGTGATCTATGACTTTCAGGATAGTCGTTCAGGTCAGCATGCTGAAGCGTTCCTGAAAGACTGGCAGGGCCATCTGGTCTGTGATGATTACAGCGGTTATAAAGCACGCTTTAAATCAGGTCAGGTCATTGAGGTGGGCTGCATGGCGCATGCGCGTCGTAAATTCCATGAACTGCATGTGACCAAAAAAAGTCAGGTCGCTGAACAGGCATTAGTGCTGATTCAGAAACTGTATGCCATAGAAGCAGAACTCAGGAAAAAGACCGATGGTACAGCAGAACAGCGCCGCGAATACCGACAACAGCATAGTCAACCGGTGATGCAACAACTGTATGAATGGCTCAACCAACATCATCTGACAGTGCCATCGAGTTCTCCAACCGCCAAGGCGATCAATTACACTCTGAAGCGTTGGCCAGCCTTAAGCCGCTATCTGGATGATGGCAATCTACCGATTTGCAATAACTGGGTGGAAAACCAGATGCGCCCCTGGGCGTTGGGACGTAAGAACTGGTTATTTGCAGGTTCGCTGCGCAGCGGTCAGCGAGCAGCCAATATTATGACATTAATCCAGTCAGCAAAGCTGAATGGGCTGGATCCCTATGCCTATTTAAGTGATGTGCTGAAAAGGTTGCCGACACATAAAGTGACTCAGATTGAAGAATTGCTACCACACCGCTGGAAACCTGAACCGAATTAAAAAATAGGCATGGGGTTCAGCGGACGCTT
>NZ_VPDQ01000065.1:0-2366 GCF_013417535.1 Acinetobacter sp. YH12241
TTATGTGAAGCCTTATCAAGAAGCAATAAGCAGACATATTTTATTTTGTCGCATCTTGCAAACTAAACGTGCTTAAAACGACATGTTTTATTTTGTCTTTCAAAGCACACTAAGTGTCGTCTTATTGAGAATTTCTAGCACACTAAGTGTCGTCTTTTAGCACACTAAGTGTCGTCTTATGTCCTCTGAAACGCACGTATATCAATGCTTTCAGACTGCTTAAAAGCATTTAAAAGCTTTTTTATTATTAAAAGCCCAAAAAAATTAAAAACGGCATTTAAAACTGCCCTATGTTTTCGCTTCGCTCAAACTCTATTGAATCTCGCTGCGCTCGATTCCTGGGGGCAGTTTTTTTCAAAGACCCGCTAGGACGCTAAAAACAAGAATGGATTCGCTTCGCTCATAAAGCTTTATGCTCGCTTCGCTCGTCATGGAGCCAGTGGCTACAGTCGCTTTGCTCTGTAAATCTCGTTATGAAGCAACAGGGAGCTTGTAATCAGGGAAAAGGCAGGGGCAAATTTTTATAACGCTCAGTCGCTCGTAGACACTCGCTCGGTTACTTGATCAATTTGTTTAGTTGTTCTTCAAAATCTTGCTTGTTTAAATCACCTGAAACGTACTGATCATAAAGTTTTTGATGATCTTCAGTGATTTCTAAATCGTAATATTCTCGATCTGATTTCTTTAAAAACACCTCTGACAAACGATTATTTTTTTCGGCATCACTCAATTTCATGGTCTAAATGCTCCTATTTTGCGTTTATTGGCGTTTTTAGCCCTGTTTAGCTAGATTTCCCTGTTTTTGAAGAAAAGGCGCTTAAATGCGATTTTAGGCGGTTTTTGCGCTATGGGGTGAAATTCGATATTGGTGCTTTGCTAACAAGAAAATTTTTAGCGGTTTGGAGATTTATCATTTTCCGACAGCAGGAGGGAATGCACGCTTACGCGTTTCTCTCCGAGAAACAAAAAAACGGCCTCTAAAAAAGATAAAAATAAGCCCCAAAAGTTGGGGCGTTTTGAAATCTTTTTTGGAGGATTAATTGCTACTTTTTGGCATTCACGTAGTCATAAAATTGAATTTGCTGTTTTGGGTCTTTTAGCATGATGCGAAGCCGTTGCATAAAATCATCTGGAGATTCGTTTTCCTGTTTTAAATGAGCGAATTTCTTGTCACGGGACATATTGAACGACAAGCTGTTCACTTGCATATTTCGCAATTCAATAAACTTAGGTTCATCTACCTGTTTGACTGGTGCAGATTGGATTTTTTTAGAACCAAAGCCGAGCTGTTCCAGTAGCGGATAAAACATCCTGAATTTTTTTGGCTCTAAAAGCATGTCTGCAAGGCGTTTCGTAAAGTCTTCGGATGACTCTCCGATCTCTGCATATTCGCTACCAACTTCGGGCAGTTCAGATAATTTGTGTGCAAACAAATGCCGTTGTGCATCGGTCATTTCGACAAAGAAATCAGGTGTGTTTGGATCTCGTTTAGGGTCGGTTTTTTGTTGTTTTTTTGGCTGTGCCTTCTGTTTAAATCGGAATGAAAAACCAATAATATTACGTCCTCTTTTGTGCTGTTCTTCTTTGACAGTAATATCTGTATTTTCATTGATTTGCTTTAATGATGGTTCTAAAACACGCTTTTTAAAGTCGTGCATTCGATGATATTCACTTTCTAATACTCCCAATCTTTCTCTGAACTCACTTAGCTCAATAATTGGTGTTTTCCCACTACTACGCCAAGCAATCAAAAGTTCATAAAGTCTAATGGCGTAGCCAGTGGAAAGCCCTTTTACTTGCTCTAACTCATAGCTCGTAAATTGTTTTTCTAGCCGAGTTATTAAAGGGATAATTGCAGGTGAAAAAATTAACTCAACAGATGCCGTTTTTTCGATGTATGCAATTTGAGAAACCCAACGTGAGGTAATATGAGCTACTCCTTTTCCTCTTGGTTCTTGATAGCTAAATTGACGAGCAAACAAGTCTTTACAGGCTTCTTTTAGTGCTTGATAAGCACCATTTTTCAATACATCAAAGTGGTTGATATAGCTCTCTGCGTGAATAGTTAAAGGGTCATTCGCATTAATACCTTTACCACTTTCACGGGCTTCAATTATTGCTAAAAGAATTAACCGTTGTTCCACTAGGTCAAGATTGTAGCTGGCATTAATTAAAGCGTTATCTTTCACAATTAAATCTTTCATATAGCGTCTTATTTTATTATGTCGTCTTATTGATCTTATGTGAAGCCTTATCAAGAAGCAATAAGCAGACATATTTTATTTTGTCGCATCTTGCAAACTAAACGTGCTTAAAACGACATGTTTTATTTTGTCTTTCAAAGCACACTAAGTGTCGTCTTATTG
>NZ_VPDQ01000066.1:0-2105 GCF_013417535.1 Acinetobacter sp. YH12241
ACTTTTAACTTCGGTTATTTATTGAAGGATTACCTTAAAAACTATTAATGTAGCTCCATTTTAAATAAAGAACCGCTTTTTTATTCAAAATAGGGTAGGAACGACTTTAACTAAATCAGTAAGGAATACTTAATGAAATATATCTAATCTCACCTATATTGTTATATGAAATATATATTGTAAATGGAATATCTTCAATTTTCCATTTTTGGCTTCTAACCACGCCATCATCATTCTTAATAAATAATGGCACTCCTAACATATTTTCAATTTCAGCTTTATTCATTGAAAATTTTAAATTAAATGGCAGTTCTTGTTTATATTGAGAAAAGCCTTCCACACCATCATTATAAAAAAATATAGTCGTTAAGTATATTTTTTCACCAGTTATGGGTTTGTCCTCCTGATTTAAATAAAAAGACTCATCAGTAAATATAAAACCCAATCCCTCATCATATTTACTAATATAAAAATTATACTCATCCAATAAATCACCATCTTCATCATAAATTGGTAATTTAATTTCCTCTTGACTTTTCACAAATTGATTTTTAACAAAAAAATCAACTAATTTTTCATCAATATTTGACTTACCCAACAGTGATATTAAATGATCAATAAACTTATTTGTCATTCTTTCTCGCCTCCTCATCCATAATATTTTTCAAAAATTTATCATAATCAGCATTATTTTTACAGCTCAATGTAGTACATGCTTCTTGCAACTTTGTAACGTACTCAGGCGTTAATTTTTTTGCATTATCTATCATTGCCTCAGAATCCCTAATTTGTGCTGCTTGTAAATCATTTGCATCATTTTCAATGAGTCCTTTATTATTTTTTCCTGCATAGGTTGGACCTGCGGCATGCACCTCATTTGGTACAGTTACACTCATTCCTTCATTAATAATACGATTTTTCTCTGCTTGAGTTAAGGGCGCTTCCTTTAAGTCTTCAGCTCTCTTTAATAATGCAGCTTTAGACGGCTGATGATCTCTAGCCACGGTTCCATCTCCAGTGACTTTCTTTTGATTTCCATAATTATCAACCCATCCCACATCAAGAGATTGCTTTTGATTTATTTCAATATCAGCATCTTTCCCCTTAGTGACACCTTTACCTACTCCAGCACCTACAACTCCAGCCACAGCATTAATTAAATATTCTGCACCTTGTTTATTTTTTTCAATTTCATTTGCAAATTTCAATTCATCTAATTTATTTTCAGATGTTGAGGCTTCAATTTCTTTAACTTTCTCTGAATTAGTCCAATTATTAATCGTATTTGAATTGGTAACATGAGCGGCGGCAGTTAATGATGTCGCCAGCGCATCAAATCCTTGAGCTATTTCAGCTCCTACCGCACTATCTAAAGCTAAAGATTTTCCTGTCTCAATTGCTAAACGGACTGGGCCTGAAATCATTAGTCCTACCGCAAGTTGAACAGTACCTAAATCAACTCCAGTATCTTCACTAATCTGCTTTATATTATTTCCTAAATCAGCAATATTGCTTAATATCGTCATACCAACTGTGGTTTGGGTCGTAACTTTTGTCTCAATGTCAGTTCCTTTCGCATAAATTACTTCTTGTTCATTTACGCCTATTTTAGGTTGTTTAAAAATCGTTTCTAAATCAACACCAGATTGAGCTAATGTATCTAGTTGACTCTGAATTTCACTAAACTCTTTTGCTGCATAGAAAAAATCTAATTTAGAAAATAAAGCTTCAACTTCTTTTGGCTCTATCCCTCGTTTGAGCAATTCACTTGCAACTTTGTCACCAACTACACCCGTTTCTTTATATTCACTTGGTAAATTGTAAAGCCTTGCCTGAATATTATTTAGTGTTTGTAAAGCCTTATCTTTATACTCACCCGCTGGTAAGGCTTGTGCTAAATTTTCTGCACTTTGACGGAAATTCTCTGGCAAATCCTTCTGTTCTTGAATAATCTCCTGTCGTCCAGCTTCTGTCAGTAATCGATGATCAATCGTTACTGAACCATCCAGCATACCTGTGGTCTGATCACGAGTAATTTCTTGGGTATTGTTGATATCACGGTTGGTGGTATGGTAATCCTCCCATAAATAACCGAAGTTAAAAGC
>NZ_VPDQ01000067.1:0-2048 GCF_013417535.1 Acinetobacter sp. YH12241
CGAATCAACCCTACGTTCTGATCCTCAACTTTCACATTTGATACTTTCAACCTACAATATATTGAATAACAATGAATCTCAATTGATGAAAGATACGTATTTAGATCTTTTATTAGAAAACTTAGGTGGCTCACACCATTTTTGATGAAGATGACTGTGAAATCATACGAATCATTAGTGCAAGGCAAGTGACTAAAGCGGAGCGAAACAAATATGAGCATGGTTAGATACTCACGCAAAGAGCTGAATGAGAAATTTGGTGAGAAGCAAGATGCTGAAATTCAACGCTTGCTTGCTAAAGGCACGGTTCCTGATGATCAGCTAGATCTATCAGATATTCCTGAAATTACCGATTGGAGCAGTGCTGTACGCCAAAATCAATTTTACCGCCCAGTGAAGCAACAAACTTCAATTCGGTTAGATGCTGATGTACTTGCTTGGTTCAAAGCACAAGGCAAAGGTTATCAAACACGAATGAATGAAATTTTACGGGATGCTATGCTGAAAGAATTAAAAAATCATCAATAAAAATGGGAGCTTAAGCTCCCATTTTTGACTTCGCATAACGCCCATTATGTTAATTTTAGTTTTCCTTAATACGACAAAAATATCTACTTCATTTCACGAGAATTTCTTTTGCTAAAAGTTCTTCTTTCGTTACACCGAAATATCTTATTTCTAATTTAGGCCTGCCTAACATCTTTAAAAGATTGTTTTCATCATTTATATTTTTTATAGCTTTGCTTACACAATCAATTACGTCATTAGTTTTAGAAATAGCTTCTTTTTCAGATACTTGATCGCTTACTTTTCGAGATATTAAGTCATCAAAATATATCCTATATTCTTCACAAACTAGATAAAAATAAGGGTCTAATCTATCTAAATCATATTCAGATTCAAAGGGTTTACGATCTAATAAATCTTTTTCAGGATAAATAATCAATTGTCCTGCATCGAACCAAAACTCCACAGAAAAATTATCAAACTCAATTCCATTTAAATCATTACTAAAATTTTGAAAATACTGTAATAAAAGATTTTCTATATCCTCTAAAAACTCTTTATTCTTAATATCAAATATTAAAGATTCATTAGAAATAGCTTTGATACAATCTTCTTGAATATCTAACCCCTTTAAAGTCATTTTTACTCCATTTAAATTTTTAGGTTTTGGTGCATTAAGAATTTTGATTAACTTAACATAATGGCGGTTATACGAAATTCACCGTTTCGAGCCCCAAATATCAAGTTTATTTCTTGCATAAATGTATCCTATAGGATACATTCTACTTATGTACTCAATATATACCACTGAAGTCTTTGATGACTGGTTCACCAAGTTAAAAGACCAGCAGGCAAAAAGACGCATACAAGTCCGAATTGATCGGGTTGAAGATGGAAACTTTGGAGATACTGAGCCGGTCGGTGAAGGTGTTTCTGAATTACGTTTCTTCTTTGGGCCAGGCTATAGGATTTATTACTGCAAGCAAGGGCAAAGGGTTGTTATTCTTTTAGCAGGCGGAGATAAGTCTACGCAAAGTAAAGATATAAAACTTGCCCTGCAATTGGCACAAGATTTAGAGGAGGAGCTATAAATGGCTATTAAACTTCGCAAATGGGACAGTGCTGAGCATCTTAAAACAGAGGATGATATGCAGGCTTACTTACAAGCATGTATTGAAGAATCTAATGGCGATGCCGCATTCATTGCAAAGGCTTTAGGTAACATTGCAAAAGCTAAAGGAATGGCTCAATTATCACGAGATACAGGCTTAGGCCGAGAAAGTCTTTATAAAGCACTTTCTGGTGATGTTAACCCTAGTTTTGATACTGTGATTAAAGTTGTAAAAGCACTGAATTTACGCTTAGCAATTTAAAAAAAGTTATTAAAAAATGGAGCTTTAGGCTCCATTTTTTATGTTATTCCCAAGTAGAAATGTCCTACCTAATAACCAAATAGAAATGTCCTATATGGACATTTCCAAGTCAAGCACAGGATTTAGATTTCGTTGTTCAATCGCTGTTTTCTGTGCACGTCTGCTTGG
>NZ_VPDQ01000068.1:0-1606 GCF_013417535.1 Acinetobacter sp. YH12241
AATTCAAGTGAATTTGTTTGAAAGAAGAACTTTAAAAGCTTTATTTTCACCCGATAAAATACCCATAAAACAAGAGGAAGCTCATTTGAGCTTCCTCTTGTGAAAAATTGTGGGACAGCAATGGGAAGTTCCCCTCTTTTTAAAGAGGGGTTGGGGTGGATTAAAGTTGTTGAAATTGTTTAGAGAATAAAATGTCACTTTTAAGAGAGATACAAATTGATGCTATAAACTCAAATGCTAAGATTTCAGATTTATTAAGAAAATGTCAAATATTAGCTTATAGATTGGGTAATGAAGATTTTAAGAATTGGATTAGCTTCGAATTGCAAGGCTATCCACAAGACCCAAAAAATGTACCTGACTATAGAATCTTAAATGTTAATTCAAAAGGCCATTTTGCAGGTGCTTTTGGAAGTGCTTTAAATAATGCAGATATGTTGACTTACAGTTTGCCAGAGCAACTTCAAAAAAGTTTATCAAAAGCATATTTTTTTAGTCCTATTGCAACCCTTGAGAGTTTAACAAATAATGAAAGTGAGGTCTTAACTCAAGATTGGAATCCAGCGATTATTGCTCATTACGGTTCTAAGATGTATGAGGGTTATAATTGTATGCAAGCTTGGAAAGTAATACCTGCTTCAGCTGTAGTAGGAATAATAGATACAGTAAAAACAAAAATCTTAAATTTTGCTTTAGAAATTGAGCTGTTAAATCCGCAAGCAGGTGAAGCTGCATTGAATTCTAATCCGATTCCTCAAGAAAAAGTCACCCAGATTTTTAATTTTAATATTGCTGGTAATGTTCAAAACTTAGCTTCAGGAAATCATCACAGCACTATCCATCAAGAAATTAATAACTCTCAAATTCCTCAAGAGTTTCTAGATTTATTAAGTACTTTGAGAAAATCTGAAATCGAGGAAGAGTTAGTTAGCGATCTAGAACTAAGAATTGAAAAATTAGGAACCTCAATTGGAACACCAGAATATACTTCCCAATATGGTGAGCTAATGAGTTTTCTCTCTAATCATGTGACTATATATACTTTCTTAGCTCCATTTATTCCAATGCTATCAAGCTATTTATCATAGAAAGTGAAAGTGATTAGGCACAGCGACGAAATATCATTAGATCACAAATAAAAATAACACTTAGCTTTAACGACACTATCATTTACAAAAATGGACAATAGACATTCATCACAACAGAGTTATACTGCTTAGACCATTTTCTAAAACAACGGAGAACAAAGATGGTTACAGCTGGCTCAAAACCGGGAACAGGTTTCTATTTTTGTGTTCAATGCGGACATCGCGTCTTCTTAGAAATTGGTACAGACCGACTACCACCGTGTACCAAATGCCTCGGCACCCAATATAACGATAAGGTTGCCTAAGCACACGATATTCAAAACAGAAGATCCTGTTTTAAATAAAAGCCCTATCACCCTATAGGGCTTTTTTGTTAGCGTATAATTTACATGGCTCTAGACTAGCAAAATGATTATGTTAGTCTAGAATCATGATAGAAAACAGTAAATTAAGTCACTACAAGATTAAAAAAATTATTCAATGCTTTTGTGTTGATATTCCTGCTTCCAAAACAGCCT
>NZ_VPDQ01000069.1:0-1483 GCF_013417535.1 Acinetobacter sp. YH12241
TTGTAACTCCAAAATAGAAATGTCCGGTTTCTCCAAAGTAAAAATGTCCGCTTTTAGAATATGCGCTGTTGCAATTTTCTTAGCGGACGGTTTGATATGTTGGTGTCTATGTCGGATAAAGAACTTAAACGATTGTCGGTCTTGCAAGAAATCTGTGATCAACGCATAACCCAGCCCCAGGCTGCTCAGCTACTTCATATTTCAGAACGTCAGATCAGACGTTTATTGCAAAAATACAAAACTCAAGGTCCAACTGCATTAGCCCATGCTGCACGTGGCCAAATCAGCAATTCCAGGCTTCCTGAAGAGCTCAGACTCAAGTGCCTCAATCTGGTCGCTGAACAATTCCATGGTTTCGGACCCACTTTAGCGCATGAAAAGCTCACCACCGTTCATGGCTTTGATATTTCAGTTGAAACACTGCGTTCCTGGATGATTGCAGCAGATCTGTGGATTCCTCGCGCCAAGCGCCTGAAACGCCCGTATCAGCCTCGTTACAACCGGGATTGCTTTGGTGAACTGATCCAAATTGATGGCTCACACCATGACTGGTTTGAAGGACGCGCTGCTAAGTGCTGTTTGCTGGTGTTTATCGATGATGCGACAGGAAAATTGCAGCATTTACGCTTCTGTGAATCAGAATCAACCTTTGACTATATGATTTCAACACGTTTATATGTCGAACAGCACGGTAAGCCTTTAGCGTTTTACAGCGACAAACATTCAGTCTTTAGAGTGAATCAAAGCAGCAAGAAAGACACCAAGATTACCCAGTTTGGACGTGTACTCAGCACCCTCAATATCGATATCATCTTCGCCAATTCACCACAGGCCAAAGGCCGTGTAGAACGGGCGAATAGAACGCTTCAGGACCGTCTGATCAAAGAAATGCGCTTGGAAGGCATCTGTTCGATTGAGCAAGCTAATGCCTGGCTACCCTGCTTCATTGAGCAGTTCAATCAGAAGTTCGCCAAGATGGCTTTTAATCCTAAGAATCTACATCGGCCTATCACTGAAACAGCCGAAGAATTAGATGATATTTTTACTTGGCGTGAACCCCGCAGAGTCACCAATAGCCTGACGATTACTTATGATAAATGCGTATATCTCCTGGAAAACACCGAAGAAAATCAAAGGTTGATCGGTAAGTATCTTGAGTTCCTGGAATACCCGGATGGTACTGTAGCCCTCATGCATGATGGCCGAAAGATCAATTACAGCCTCTTCGATAAATTAAGTCAGCTGAATCAGCGAGAGATTGTTGAGAATAAACGGTTGAGTGCTGTTCTGAATCATATCCAACAACAGCATGAAGAACTGGAACAGCAAAACAAACGTAATCGTTCTCAAAAGATGCCAAGCAGACGTGCACAGAAAACAGCGATTGAACAACGAAATCTAAATCCTGTGCTTGACTTGGAAATGTCCATATAGGACATTTCTATTTGGTTATTAGGTAGGACATTTCTACTTGGGAATAACA
>NZ_VPDQ01000070.1:0-1482 GCF_013417535.1 Acinetobacter sp. YH12241
TGTTATTCACCAATTAAAATGTCTATGCGATAAACCATTTAAAATGTCCTGTTTTTAACTGCAAGAGTCAAGAACAGGATTTAAATTTCTTTGTTCATTGCTAGCTTTCTGAGCTTTACGACTCGGCATACTTTTCTTGGCACGGGAACGTTTATTCTGTTTTTCCAACTCTTCATGCTGTTGTTGGATATGGGCCAGAACTGCGCCTAACCGTTTATTCTCAACCACTTCATTCTGCTGCAGTCCAGTCAGTTTATTGAAGATACTGTAGTTGATCTTCCGTCCTTCATACATGATCGCAACAGTGCCATCCGGGTACTCCAGAAATGAAATGTATTGTCCAACTAATTTCTGGTTCAATTCAGTCGGTTCAAGCATATAAATACATTTGTCATACGTCAGGGTTAGATTCTTGGTGACCTTACGTGGTTCCTGCCAGGTAAAAATATCATCCAGTTCAAGATCAGATTCGGTTAATGGTCGATGTAAATTCTTTGAGTTACGCGCACACTTGGCGAACTTCTGATTGAACTGCTCAATGAAGCAGGGTAGCCAAGCATTGGCTTCAGCAATCGAACTGATGCCTTCCAGACGCATCTCTTTGATCAGACGATCCTGAAGTGTCCTGTTAGCACGTTCCACACGTCCTTTGGCCTGTGGTGAGTTGGCAAAAATAATATCGATGTTTAACTCATTCAGAATCCGCCCAAATTGCGTGATCTTGCTGTCTTGGCTCGATTTCTGATTCACTCGGAATACTGAGTGTTTATCGCTATAAAAGGCCAAAGGCTTGCCATATTGCTTAATGTAGGCTCTCGTGGAAAGCATATAGTCGAAGGTCGTTTCAGCCTCACAAAAGCGCAGATGCAACAGCTTTCCAGTGGCGTCATCGATATAAACCAGCAAACAGCATTTGGCGGATCGTCCTTCAAACCAGTCATGATAGGAGCCATCAATCTGGATCAGTTCACCGAAGCAATCACGGTTATATCTAGGCTGATATGGACGTTTCAGACGCTTGGATCGCGGAATCCAGAGCTCATTGGCAGTCATCCAGCGACGAACTGTTTCCACAGGAATATTCAGCTCAAACATGCTGCTGAGCTTCTCATGCGCCAAGGTGGGCCCAAAGCCCAGCAGATGTTCAGAAATAATGGAAAGGCACTTTGCTTTTAACAAGTCATCATGGCGACGATGGCCAGGTTGACCACGACTGGCATGAGCCAGACCTGAAACACCATCTTGATTGAGCTTCTGCAATAACCGGGTAATTTGACGGGTGGAAAGATTCAGGATTTCAGCAGCACGGACTTGGGTAATACGATGATCTCGAACGTCTTGCAGAACCGCAAGACGTTGAATTTCTTTGTCAGACATAGTGATCAGCATCTATATTTCATATCCAGTCCATGATGGTTAAATCATCATAAACTAGACATTTTTATTGGTGAGAATACAGACACTTTAAATGGGTTCTAACAT
>NZ_VPDQ01000006.1:0-152291 GCF_013417535.1 Acinetobacter sp. YH12241
CACGCACGTGTGCTTCCATTTCAGCCGCAAATTTTGGACCTTGGGTTTTTTGCACTGACGTATAGTTTTCAATGTCCATGGTATCCATGACCTGACCGCCCATGCGTTCAGCCACGATGCCAGTTTTGATGCCTTTACGTGCTGCATAGATCGCTGCAGTATTCCCTGCAGGTCCGCCACCAATCACCAAGACATCAAATGCATCTTTGGCATTCAGTTTTTCAGCATCTTTGGCTGCGGCATTGGTATCCAGTTTGGCAATGATTTCTTCCAGTGTCATACGACCCTGACCGATATGTTCATTGTCCTGGAAGACCATCGGTACGGCCATGATTTTACGTTCTTCCACTTCGTCCTGGAAGAAAGCCCCATCAATCATGGTTGCTGTTGTACCCGGGTTATAGATAGCAATCAGGTTCAATGCCTGAACAACATCCGGACAGTTATGACAGCTGAGTGAGACAAATACATCAAAGTCAGATTTGATCCCTAAGCCTTTAATCGATTCCAGAACTTCCGCAGAGACTTTTGGTGCATAGCCTGAAGTTTGCAGTAATGCCAGAATCAGGGAAGTAAACTCATGGCCCATCGGCAAGCCTGCAAAGAACACACGAGGCTGTTCACCGGCTTTTGCCACACCAAAGCTTGGTGCACGTTTGTTGGTACCATCAAAACGCGCAGTGACTAAATCAGAAAGTTGCGCGATTTCCTCAACCAGTTCTTTGATTTTGGCTGATTTGTCAGAGCCATCCAGAGTTGCCACTAATTCAATCGGGCCTTCCAAACGTTCAAGTAGTGTTTTTAATTGAGCTGAAGTATTTTGATCTAACATTGCTAACGTCTCCAAGGGAGTAAATATTTATTCGATGAAGCTATATTAAGTGAATAACAAAAATAGGTAAAACAGTTTGTTTTTATCTTAATGATCGTTTTTATAGATCAAAAACCATCTCCTCATTTTATTTTTTATTATCGCTAGAATTTATGCCTTTTATCCCAAAGAAACTGAATATAGATTGGAAAATAAAAATGCTCCTTTTAAAGGAGCATTTTTAAGTTTAGAAGATTCGCTGTTCAATACGTAGCGAACGCCCCTTAATTGAATTAGCTAGTACAAATATGATTAAGCTAAGCAAGGCAAATAAGATGGCAATGCCAATAATGATGACATTGGTAATCTTGCTGACTTGTTCGGCTTGCTGGGCTTGACGATCTACACTTTGTGCCACAGGCGTTAGACTTTTGCCATAGACCTGTTGCTGCATGGTCCAGATCTGTTCCGGTTTAAATCCGTATTGTTCAAACTTGTTATCCTGCCGCTCTGCTTCAACTACTTGTGCGACATAAGGTCTGGCTGCGGATAGATCCACAGGCTTATGCAAGAGTGCAGTTTGGGCAAGTAAATAAGATTTCACCGGTGAAGCAATATCGGAATCAACCAGATAACGAGCCACTTCACTATCATTGATATTACTATCGTAATAGACCACTTGCTGATAAGCGTCTTCACGGTCATTTCTCAGGTCATATTGCCAATAAGTCAGTCCTGACCAGATCACGATAAAGGAAATCAGCCAGCCTACAAACTTCAATATGAAAGACTGAAAGCGCACATAGAAGAAGCGAAACTTCTTCAGCAATCCAACCAGAAAAAATGCACCAATAAAAGAGGCAAAGATTTTCAGAATCAGCCAGCCAAACCAGCTTAATAGAGCAAAGAAATAATCCGGACTATCCCCAATACTGGCCAGATTAGCATCGACACTGACTGGTAAATGCAGCTGTTGAAGCTGAGTACTCAGGCCAAAAAAGCCATAAACCATTTCCTGCTGAAAGAATAGACCTATCACGGATGCAATACAGACCGTAGAGGTGGTCAGTCCCAAAAGCATCAAATTACGTTGACGCTTTTTGAGTGCGACGACCCCTTGCTTGATTTCCTGAGGATTTACAGCATATTCATCTAAGGGCGGCAATCTCTACTCCTTTTTTTAGATCTTGGCCCTACTGCATTTAGTTGGGTTTAGATCCACTGGTACTTGATTCAATCACCAAATGATTCAGATTATCTTGTAAGGCTCTTAAACGTACCGTTGCTTCAGTACGTTTCTGTACACCTTCTTTCTGGATCTGAATCACATCATTAACAGTTTTAATGAGGGTATTTTGCACATGTTCAAGCGTTTCAATATCAATAACAGAACGCTGGTTGGCTTTTGCCGTATCGACCGAGTTTTGATGCAATAAATCTGCATTACGGCGTAAAAGCTCATTGGTCGCATCATCAATGGTATTGGCCAGCTGTACGCTGTTCTTCTGTTCATTCAGTGAAATGGCCAGACTGATCTGGTTTTTCCATGCTGGCAATGTGATATTTTTAATGGCATAGAATTTATCCACCAGCATCAGGTTATTGGACTGAATAATCCGGATCATAGGCAAAGTCTGCATCGCAGATTGCTGCAATACCTGTAAATCACTGATGCGTTTTTCCAGATTATTGGCTAGATGATTTAGGTCATAGATTTTTTGCGTGGTGCTCTGATCTTGTGGCAAAGCTGTAAGCGCAGCAATTTCCTGCTGCAATTCCTGTTCACGTAAACGTCCAGCTGCAATATGAATACCCAGCTGCTTGTATTCTTCCTGCACCCCATCGAACATTTTATCCAGGGTATCAACGCGGGCTTTTAATCCAGATTGTGAAGTTTCAATTTCCTTGACCAGTACATCAATCTGTTCTTTAGTGGTATTGAAATGCGAGTCAAAATTATCTTTCACGCCCTTAAATTTGCTGATGATATTGCCCAGAAATCCTGAACTTTTTTTCTTGTTCAAGATACTGCTGGTATTCAGTTGCTGTGCCACCTGCACCACCTGATTCAGCTTTTGACCGGTTGCATCCAGATCTTTATTTTGTACCAGATTCAGCAATTCATCGGTATAGCTTGAAGTTTTGGTGGCTATATTTTTGCCATATTCGGCCACACTATTATGACTCATATTCTGCAGTTCTTTACGTGCTGCCAAGACCCCCTGAAAATCGGCAGGCTGCAAGCCCAGCTCTTTCAGATCCATTTGCTGGAACTTCTGTTCAGTCAGTTCAGTTGAGCTTTCGACAGGTAAATTTACTACATCAGATTTGGTCATGTTTCACCTTATATTGTTATGTATTCGAGGGTTTCTCGAGTGACTTTTTTAACGTTTTAATCAAATTGTCCCGGCTATTATCAAGTTTTTCCAGATCACTTGTCGAGTGTTTCATCTGGCTTTGTTTGACATGATATTGCCAGGCCGGAATCAGCACCTGTTGCGCTTCTTTAAACCGATCCAGTAGGCTATAAGACAGTTGCTGGGACAATTGCATCTGGGTAATGGCAATGTCATTACTGCTTTGCAAGGTTCTTAAGGTATGCACCTTTTTTGACAGCCGCTCAGAAAAATTATCCAGTGGATGCTGATTCCTTACAAACTGCGGATATTCAGATAAAAATTCTTCTGCTGCCACAATATGCTTGGCCATTTGCTCACGTAAACCGATCAGCTGCTGGAATCGCGATTGGGATTTCTGGATTTCAATTTGCAACTTACGGCTAAGGTGATCTGCCTGATCCAGTAAATAGTCCAGTTTTTTATAGTATTCAACCTGACTTGAGCCATAGTCCAGATCAATACCCAGCCATTTCTGCAAGGCATTAAATTTACGTTTTTTAAAATATTTTTTTGATTGAGCCAGCATGTGAATCAGCTGTTCAATAGTATGGCTCAGTTGTTGGGTCAGATGGGGATCTACCCCATTTAATAGTACTGCCTGCGCCTGAATAAGTGAGTCCGCATAATGATTCAGCTTGTATTGATCGTGGAGTAAAGGCACAAGTTCGTTGCGCTTGATACTTAGAATCTCGCTCTGCTCTACTGCAATGTCTTGGATTGGAATCAAAACATCTATCTGTGACATGACCCTTTAAACTCAATGAATTCGATTTTTATAGTACGTCTTTTCATTCAACATAACATGTAGCATTTTGCAAAGGAATGCTTCAAGCCATAGAATTTTCTTTATATACGTTGAAGATATTGTTGGAATTAAGTTTGGCCTACAGTCATTTCTTGTATGAATCATTTTGCTTCTAGCCTGCTGTTGCTCTCTATAACCTTTCCCATCAGCCTCAAATAGGCTAATAATCAACCAAATAAGGATAAGCACAATAAATGCCAAGTTAATTTATGGTCTTAATTAAGCTTTTTTTAAACTTAAGAATACTTATAAGGCATTATAAAACATAAATAATTCTCGAATTTTAAGCATGAATTATTTATGATCAAGATCAACAATAAAGTAGGTAACCTGAGAATAAAATGGAACGTTTTTTTCATAATACGATGTATGCCGCACGCTGGATCTTGGCACCTGTCTATTTTGGTTTATCATTCGCTTTATTATTGCTGGCTTTAAAATTCTTTCAGGAAGTGATTCATGTCCTGCCGCATATTTTTGAATATACTGAAGCTGACCTGATCCTGGTAATTCTATCCTTGGTTGATATGACCATGGTTGGTGGACTTATTGTGATGGTGATGTTTTCAGGTTATGAAAATTTCGTTTCGCAACTCAAAATTGATGAAAATAAAACCCGCCTGAACTGGCTCGGCACTATGGATGCCAATTCGCTTAAACTCAAAGTTGCGGCTTCCATCGTAGCTATTTCTTCGATTCATTTACTGCGTATTTTTATGGATGCCCGCAACGTCGAGAATGACAAAATCATGTGGTACATCATTATGCATCTGACTTTTGTGATTTCTGCATTTATTATGGGTTATCTGGATAAACTCACAAAGCATTAAAACATGGATATTAAAAAGCCCCGATTATAGGGGCCTTTTTATATTGGCGAATTAATTAAAAAATTATAGATAGTCACCTTCTCGTTCCGGCTGATACAGCACTTTTTCAATCGTGACTTTCATCAACTGACCATCAGGTTGTGGCCATTCAATGGTCTGTCCTTCTGCCAAGCCCAAGATTGCAGTTCCAATCGGTGCTACCACATTCACTTGCCCTTTTTCACCTTTAAACTCATGCGGGTAGACTAAGGTGATTTCTACAGGCTCCGTTGATGGTGCAATCGTCAGCAATGCACGCGCATGCATGGTCACCACATTGCTTGGCATGTCCTCTGGCTTGACCACTTCAGCACGAGCCAGTTCATCTTCCAGTTGAAGCATGGTCTCACTGAGCTTGTCTTGATTTTCAAGCATGGTTTCGAGACGCTCCACATCCTGTTCAGATAAAATAATTTTTGGTTTAGCCATTCTTACTACCTTGTTTAATGAATGATTGAATAGTCTTTAAAAAGCGAATGAATCTAGGTTCTAAGTGGTTAATCAGATTAAATTAAGTTCAAATATAAAAAATCTATTTTTAGCTGCTAAAAAATTGTGTCTTAACTCAACTTATAAAGCTGTTTTTCAAAGAATGTAACCAGTTTTAGAAAAACTCAATACTCTTTTCGAAATCAGATTTATAGGATCTGTATTTCTCAACTTTGTTTTATAAAAGGATAAGTATTTTCTATATAGGATTGATTAAGCTTTGATCTTATCTTCCCTTTTAACTCATCGTAAAAGCTAGCAGCAGAAGATGAGTCAGAAAAAATATCACCCAATAAAAAAGCCCCCTTGAGGGGGCTTTTCTCAAGTTAGGCTTATTTTGCGTAAACAGGGAATTTAGCACAAACAGCAGCAACTTTTTCTTTAACAGCAGCGATCACAGCTTCATCACCTTTAGCATCAAGGATATCAGCGATCCAACCAGCAAGTTCACGAACTTCTGATTCACCGAAACCACGAGTCGTTACAGCAGGTGTACCGATACGGATACCTGAAGTCACGAATGGAGAACGTGGATCATTTGGTACAGAGTTTTTGTTCACAGTGATGTGTGCAGCACCCAACCAAGCGTCAGCATCTTTACCAGTGATGTCTTGTTTGATCAGAGACAACAAGAACAGGTGGTTTTTAGTGCCGCCAGATACAACATCGTAACCGCGTTCGATTAGAACTTCAGCCATTGCTTGAGCATTCTTAACCACTTGTTGTTGGTATGCTTTGTATTCAGGTGCCATTGCTTCTTTGAAGCAGATTGCTTTAGCAGCAACCGCGTGAACCAGAGGACCACCTTGGTTACCTGGGAATACAGCTGATTGAAGTTTTTTCTCGATTTCTTCGTTTGCTTTTGCAAGGATCAGACCTGAACGAGGACCACGAAGAGTTTTGTGAGTAGTTGTTGTTGTTACGTCAGCAATTTGAACTGGGCTTGGGTAAACGCCAGCAGCAACCAGACCAGCAACGTGAGCCATATCTACAAACAGGTAAGCGCCAACTTTATCCGCGATGTCACGGAAACGTTGCCAATCTACGATTTGGCTGTATGCAGAGAAACCAGCTACGATCATACGTGGTTTGTGTTCTACAGCTAGACGTTCAACTTCTTCATAATCGATCTCACCAGTTTCTGGATTCAGACCGTATTGAATTGCATTATAAGTTTTACCTGAGAAGCTTACTTTCGCACCGTGAGTCAAGTGACCACCGTGAGCCAAGCTCATACCCAATACTGTGTCGCCTGGGTTAAGCAGCGCTAAATAAACTGCAGAGTTTGCTTGAGAACCAGCATGTGGCTGAACGTTAGCATAATCAGCACCAAATAATTCTTTAGCACGGTCAATTGCCAATTGTTCAATGACATCTACATATTCACAACCGCCATAGTAGCGTTTGCCTGGGTAGCCTTCTGCATATTTGTTAGTGAGTTTTGATCCTTGAGCTTCCATTACTGCTGGTGAACAATAGTTTTCAGAAGCGATCAACTCGATGTGCGCTTCTTGGCGAGCATCTTCGTTAGAGATTGCTTGAGCGATTTCTGGATCAAATTCAGCAATAGAGATATTGGCAAACATTAGCGAGGTCCTATTAAATTAGGGCTTTTAAGCCGTGCTAAGATTGGCGCGTATTGTAACATGAACTTTACCAATTTCGATCATGAACTTTATTCAGTTTGCAATAAAAATAGCTCATGCTTAAAAAAACATGAGCTATAGAGATAAAAATAAGTTATTGAATTGGCATTAGAGATTTTACATCTGAAATAATATTAGCGATATTCAGTGCATAGACGCTACCATGATCCCATGAACCGTCCGTAATATATCGTACCGAGGTTTGTTTCTGATTCGCTAAGCTCACTAAAACATCTGTTGCAGCCTTTGGAACAGTAGAATCCGCCTCTCCCTGATAAATAATCACAGGTGTAGACACTTTAACCTGTAAAGGCTGAGAGTCTTTATCCAGGAAATTCTTCACTACTGGAATACTCATAAAATTAGCTTGAGTACGCGGATATTCTTCCAGATTCCCATTGGTTTGGGCATAAGCTCCCATTGCCGTACCGAATTTGTTGCCTAATACATCATAACAATCTGTTTCGGCATTCTTGGCAATCTCGTCTGTTGGTGTTTTAAAGACCTGAATATATTGCAGATTTGGATTCGGATTACGCAATCCCGCGACAATCAGCGCGGTAAAAGTATCTAAAGAGGCTAGAGTTTGAATCTTTTTATTCAGATCTGGTTCTTGTCCAGCTTGAGCCTCACCACCTGCCAAAATCAGACTGAAATTAGAAGCAGGTGCTAAAGCTACCGTACCTTTATAAGTCATTTGAGAAGCACGTGCTGCATATTGGGCAGCGCCTAAAGCCGCTTGACCACCTTGAGAATGACCGACAGCCATCCATTGATTAGAGGCTTCCGAACCTAAATAGTCTTTTGCTGCGACGACAGCATCGGTAATGGAATAGGCTTCACTCTTAAGATTAAGGAAAGGATGAAGTTCTTTTCCACCCGGCTCACCCAAACCTTCATAATCAGGCGCAACGACCACATATCCCGCTTGAAGGAATCCGGCAATCATATTTTTGATATAAGAATTTATTTCATTGCGACTTGGTGCACACTGATCAGCCACACCGGTCGTACCATGTGCCCATGCAACTATCGGCCAACCTTTCGCAGGAGGTGTTCCTTTTGGAGTGAAAACCAGTGCCGTTGCCTGGGTTTCGTTATTATTGATACCTAACATCTTATAAGTCATAACCACGCTTTCATCAGCAACAGCTGTCAGGTCCGTTTCGGTATAAGCCACAGGCGTTGCTACAACCGGATTGGCAATATTATTTACCGGAATAGCGGGTTTGGACTCATAATTACCATCATCATCGCTATCATTACACGCAGTTAAAGCTACGCTTAGGGCGAGTAGAGAACCAGTCAATACATGACGTTTCATCGATCTTATCCTTGTCTTAATTATTGTCTCTTATGATTTTTATAGTTTTATCAAATGATAAAACTAGAGATTAATTTCCCAAGTTATTCTATTAATGGCAAGAGATTATTTTGTTATTTATCTAACAAATACAGTCCAAGTTTCGATTGATTTCGGCATAATAAACTTAAGCTGTGGAAATAATTACAGAAACTACAAAAACCTTTATTTATTAGTTCAGTTTAAAAATATTCTATATCAGTCAAAAAGTCTGCAATTAAAGTTGAAATCCGGCATTTCAATTGTCAGGATCGAAACAATAATGTTAGATTTTGATATTCCCTTTTTTCAGGCATATTTTCGTCATGCAGGCTATCATTCTCGATACTGAAACCCATACCTTGAATGGTCAACCCATTGAAATTGCCTATGCGCCTGTAGAGATCATAGACCATAAAATCAGTCTGGATAAAAGTCGCTTGTTTGATCAGCTTTATTCATGCGACGAACCGATTTCCTTTGCCGCAATGGCCGTACATCATATTCTGCAGTCTGATCTGGAAGGACAACCGCATTACAGCAGCTTTGAACTCCCACAAGAAACCACTTATATCATTGGCCATAATATTGATTATGATATTCGTGCCTTAGAAAAATGTGGCGTCGATTCATCGAATATTAAAGCAATTTGCACCCTTGCTCTCGCCCGCCGAGTTTGGCCAGAGGCTGAAGCGCATAATATCTCTGCATTAATCTATATGATTACCAAAGGCAGCGAACGCGCCCGGGAAATGATCCGTAAAGCCCATCGCGCCGATATGGATATCATTTTGACTGCAAATATCCTGATGCATATTGTGCATCACCTGAAAATCAGCAGTATTGAAGAACTCTATGAGGCATCTGAAGATGCGCGTATTCCACGGACCATCAATTTTGGTAAGCACCGTGGCACTGCGATTGCCGATCTTCCTGCTGACTATGTTCAGTGGTTACTTCGCCAGGACGACTTAGATCCTTATCTACGCAAAGCATTGGAAAATACGGCGATCCTTACGCTATAAATGAAATCTTTTCTTCCCTCTCTAAATATGGAGAGGGATTTCTAACTAATCATGTTTTGTTTTATTCAGCAAGTGAAATAAAGTATTTTATAGATGACTACCTTAGTCTTTAAAGCTCTTAACTAATCGATATTCAGAATAAAAATAGATACAAATCAATATTAATTTATTGATTTTTAATAATTTAATATTTAATCCTTTCTCACACCTAACTGTTATTATACTTTAGCGTGATAGAACACACCTCTAAACAGGTGCATATAGGAAATAATATAAATTAATACTCTTTCTTCCCATGCAACATTATCTTGAATTCGATGCCTTCGATAATCCCATGCAGCTCAGTAAAGTGGGCAATTGGGTAATCACTTTTTTAAGTCCAGCTGAAGAATTGGACACTATACAACTTGCGATTACTTATGTACTACCACGCCAGATCAGTGATGTATTACAGCCACGACGGGTATTAATTCAAAAGAGTTCAATCGAACATCATTGGCTAATTCAAACAATTGAATGTTTTGACAGCGCGACCAATCAGGAAGTACATATTAGGCCTGCAGATGAACTCGGACAGCAAACACTTCATCAGATTCTGGACGAGTTTGACCGTTATGATGTAAATGTCACATTAAAAGTTTTCTGAAATAATGCTTTTCTCAGAGCGTATTTTTGAAGAAGTTCATTTAGATCATCTATGTAGATAGCTTGATGCTATATAACATAAAAAATTAAGAAACTGAGAAATGATAGGAATTTATCCAATCTCTTTGAATTAAATTTATCAGTTTTTATTCTGCATCAAACTATTTATAAAGAAGCTGAACTAAGATATCAAAATCAAGCTCATCATTGGATGAGCTATATCTTTTTTTAAGGGTCGCAAAGCAGCATAATGAATCCCGGATCCTTATTTAGGTTCTAAAACACGATAGATACAGTCGGTCTGCTCACTGGCAAATAACAGTTCAATCGTTGGCCGGATAATTTCATCATCCACGACAATATATTCGACTTGCTGTTCCAAACGCTGGGACGGATCACTATGCTGAGCGCCAGCACGTAGTAATGCTTTTACATTCAGAATTTTGCCATACTGGTTTTTGACTTGCACTTCAATTAAATCTTTTGTCATCGTCATACCTCCCTTTATTGGCATTATTAAATTTGCTTGTCTGAATTCTTATAACATAGTTATTTGAAAGGCTTTCAAACGAATATGTAAGATTTTTTAGCGAGCACCTTTTATTGACTATATATTGTCGCTAATGAAGAATGTGCCATACAAATAAAAGAGTCAAAATTATTAATAACTCACGCTTAAAATTTTGCATTAAAAAGCCCGCATCGCTGCGGGCTCTGTGTTGGATGGCTAGTGCTAGATCTATTGCCTGAACCGAAGTTCGAACTCAACTAACTGTCATTGATCCGTCCAACTTATTGGTAGCGTCGTTTCGTTTTATAACCTACCATGAGTTCAATATAGCAGGATTTTTTTTACCTACAATACGCTTTTACACTTCTAAAAGAAGACTTATACAATATTTAAATTGTGCTTTTTCAAAAGCAGATTAAAATATTTTGGCTGGCTCAATAGAGCACTACAAACAATTCTATTCTTTTCTATCTCTACATCCTATCTATTTAAATTTCAATAAAAAATATTCTTTATTTATGTGAAAAATGAATAATTTCATCTAAATACAATTTCAAGTCTTAAGTAAAAGAGTTCGCTATTAAGGCGATTGATTAGCCACTAAAAGTAATAGCGAAAACCAAATTGATAAGTAACCCCATTTAAGTCCAGATCATCACTCTTACCAGAGACACATGCGCCATTCATACAAATCTTGGCGTCACGGTTAAACATCCATTGATAACCAAAAGATCCAAATAAATCTGCTTCAGGAGCAACTTTATAACCGACTTCCAATGCAACGGGAATTGTAAAATAATCCAATTCAAGATCGATTCGACCAAGATCTGCATCCGTTTCACTTTCATCTACCCAGCTCATTCCCAGACCTATAGAAACTGCTGAATAAAGCTGATCATTTTCCAGAAATTTATTTTTTATCCCAATTGCAACTTGATTGTAATCAATATCTGAACTTTGAAATTTGTATTCGGCCCATAAGCTGGCCGTCGGATGGGATTGATATTCACCATTAATAAACAGCCCATCGAATGATTCAGTACCAAAAAAACTGTCTGATCCTATTTTTGAACCGGCGTAGCCAAAAGCTAAAGAGTACTGACTTAATAGGTTTTCTTGAGCATAATAAGGTGTAGTCGTAATAACTGCTTTATCTATTGCAGCAGGATTACCATATTGAATAGCTAAAGGTGTATTCGCTCCAGCAACTGAAGAAGCCCCAATCATTAACCCAATGAATAATAATTTTTTCATATCTATATCTCATTTTTATTGTGAGCATAAGATACTAATTTTTTGATAGAAAAACTACTCAGCACATCTATTTATGGAAACAACAATTTATGAGATTAAACAAACTATAAATACAACAATGTAATTCACCCACTTTTATAGAATAAGAGGTCCAAGAGCATATTCTACAGACATTACTACTTATATTTTCAAGAGGTAATTCCCGATGGCTAAACCAGATGAAGAACTGAATGAAGAGTTTCCAGAAGAAGAGTTAGACCCACAAGAGAAACAAGATCGAGAGATTCAACGCGGTCAGTTAGGCGTAGATCAAGACCCTCAGGTTAAAAGAGATCAAATACGTCAAAAACATCAGGATGAAGAGGAAGAGGAAGAGAATCCATAATTTATTTTATAAATCTGGAATTGTTTTTTTAGTCTAATGAGGTAAGTGAACTAATAAAATGATGGTGCGCTCAGCGGGACTCGAACCCACGCCACAGGCTTCGGAGACCTGTACTCTATCCAGTTGAGCTATGAGCGCGCGATGCACATCATAACAAAAAAATGCATAAGGTAAAGCAACTATCTATAACTTCGTTATTTTTATGCCTATCCTTTATACAGTGTGCCAAAACAGCAACAGAGAATTCCATGTGAATGACTTGGTTTATTCTGCAAGATCACTCACAATATCTCAACTTTTCACCATTTGAGATCTCTATGACTGATGCGCTGACATTAAGGGATTTGTCGAAGACCTATGGAAATGGTTTTCAGGCACTTAAAGGAATTAACTTAACTGTACCTGAAGGTGAATTCTATGCCCTGTTAGGTCCTAATGGCGCGGGCAAGTCCACTACTATTGGTATTATCAGTTCATTAACAAGAAAAACCTCTGGAACCGTTGAGATTTTTGGCCACAATCTGGATACCCACCCTTCTGAAGCCAAACAATGTCTAGGTGTGGTGCCCCAAGAATTTAACTTTGCCCAGTTTGAAAAAACCTTTGATATTCTGGTCACTCAAGCCGGTTATTATGGTATTCCTAAAAAAGTTGCCCAAGCGCGCGCTGAAGAATATTTAAATAAACTGGGTCTTTGGGAAAAACGCTCTACCCAAGCTCGTATGCTTTCCGGTGGTATGAAACGTCGCCTGATGATTGCCCGTGCGATGATGCATGAACCAAAATTACTGATTCTGGATGAACCGACCGCCGGTGTAGATATCGAATTGCGTCGTTCCATGTGGGATTTTCTTAATGAAATGAACGGTAATGGTACTTCTATTATTTTAACGACTCATTATCTGGAAGAAGCAGAGATGTTGTGTCGTCGGATTGCGATTATCGACCGTGGTGTGATCAAAGAAGATACCACCATGAAGAACTTCCTGAATCAGCTTAATGAAGAATCCTTTATCTTCGATCTGGCTGCGCCTATTGAGCCATTAAATATTGAAATTATTGGTGTGAAATTTAATTTAGTTGATTCAATGACCCTAGAAGTGACACTGGATAAAGCCCATTCCATGAATGATTTGTTCCAGTTACTGGAATCACAGAACATTCAGGTACGCAGCATGCGTAACAAGTCAAATCGCTTAGAAGAACTGTTTGTGAAAATGGTCGAGAAAAATCTGGATGGAGCTGCACAATGAATATAAATCAGCTCGGCGTCGCCTTATATACCATCGTTCATAAAGAAGTTCGCCGCTTTATGCGGATCTGGCCACAAACCCTGTTGCCACCTGCCATTACCATGAGTCTATATTTCGTGATCTTCGGTAATCTGGTCGGTTCACGTATTGGGGAAATGGGCGGCTATAGTTATATGGAGTTTATTGTCCCTGGTCTGATTATGATGGCGGTGATTACTAATAGTTATGCCAACGTTTCTTCCAGCTTCTTTAGCTCAAAATTTCAGAAAAGCATTGAAGAGCTAATTATGAGCCCTGTACCTTTACATGCCATTTTATGGGGCTATGTATTGGGTGGTGTAATTCGTGGTCTGTTTGTTGCCATTATTGTCAGTGCCATGAGCCTGTTTTTTGCAGACCTTTATATTACTAACTGGTTTGTGACTATATATACAGTACTCATTACCTCGTTATTATTCTCTCTAGGCGGTTTTATTAATGCTGTCTATGCCAAATCTTTTGATGATATTTCGATCATCCCGACTTTTGTACTTACACCACTGACCTATTTAGGCGGTGTATTTTATGCGATTTCAGCCTTAAGTCCGTTCTGGCAAAATCTCTCTTTAGTTAACCCGATCGTGTATATGGTCAATGCGTTCCGTTTCGGCATTTTAGGTCATAGTGATGTCAATGTTTCCATTTCATTGGTCGTGATTACTTTCTGGTGTGCCGTGCTTTACGGTATTGCTTACTATTTATTGTCTCGTGGTTCAGGAATGCGTGAATAATGAGTGTAGAACATTCTCTCCTTGGTAAAGACACCAACTACCCAACAGAGTATCAACCCGATATTTTGTTTCCGATTTCCCGTGCGCCTGCCCGTGAAAAATATGCCCATGTTGAAGCTATTCAGCAAGGTAAAGACTGGTGGCATGTATTTGAAATTTCTTGGTTAAATGCTGCCGGCGTACCTCAAGTGGCAATTGGTCGAATTACCCTGCCAGCATTTTCCCCAAATCTCATCGAATCAAAATCTTTAAAGCTATATTTCAATAGTCTGAACTTTGCCAAGTTTGATTCGAAAGAGGCCTTTATTACAACTGTAGAAAAAGACCTCTCAAAAGCTGCCGGTGCTGAAATCACACTGGATCTTTTCCATGTTGATGAACTGGAAATTTCCAAGCCTGAAGGTATCTGTATTGATGACCTGACTCCGGAACGCCTGGAAAATCATCCAGATGCTTCTTTATTGTCTTTAGATCGGCACAGCGATGAAAATATCGAAGTACAACTCTATTCACATTTATTAAGAAGTAACTGCCCAGTCACTGGACAACCGGACTGGGGTACAGTATTTATACGCTATCAGGGCAAAAAACCTTGTTATAAGAGTATTTTGGCTTATATTATTTCGTATCGTCAGCACAACGGTTTTCACGAACAATGTGTGGAACAGATGTTTGCCGATATCTGGCAAAATCTGAAACCGGAAAAGCTGATGGTATATGCGACCTATACACGCCGTGGTGGATTGGATATCAACCCTTGTCGTGTATCGGATTCCACATGGATGCCTCGCCCTATTCGTTTAGCGCGACAATAAAAAACATTGAGGTTTAAGAATGCCTTTTTTTGGTTTTATTCCTTCTGCAGAACTATTAAATACAATTCAGACTGCACAGAAAAATAAAAACTCGAGTGAACCGCTTTATCCACTGCGTGATAAAACTGCATTAATGATTAATGATGAAATTATTGATGCCATTCTCACGGAACTGGTACGCCGTTTTCCTGCAAGCGAAAAACGCGATACGGCAGAAAAACTGGCAGGCTATATCAAGTCTACTGTGGCAGTGTTACTGAAACAGTTACTGAGTAAAGCACCAAATGAAGTCGTCAAGGAGTCGATTGCTTTTTCTGAACGCAGCCTGTTTAAAGATCCGGAAGGAAATTTCCGTATTGGTGAATCACTGGATGCCAATCTGGTCACCAATCTAAAACACCATTATGCAGAATTAAAAGCTGGCCAAAGTGTCGATAAGCAGAGTCTCAGCAATCTGTACAAACAGTTTGGTGAAGCGACTGTACGTCATTTCATGGTCGACTTTAATAAAACCTTAGATTTAGGCATGATTAAACGCAAGGCTGCTGATATTGGTGCTTCAGCGGTAATCAAAGCGATTAATATTGCAGCAGATAAAATCATCCTGAATTTAAATAAGGATGAACTTCAGGCAATGGCAGAATATCACGACACCCTATTCTTTACTGAATAAAGCCGCATATTTATTCAAATAATGCAGATTAAGCCTGACTTCGGTCAGGCTTTTTTGTGGCTTAAGAAATAGCTTGTTACAGTTATTGTGAACTAAAATACAAAATGCTGAAAAAACAACCAACCCTTTCCTGTTTTTAAGGGAGTTTATATGACTCCTATTCATCAGAATGTTATCTTTAATATTGCCTCTAATGCCAGAAAATTGAGAAAAGTGAATTGATCTTTTTCATGGCACGATTCAAATGACATAGCCACAAACCTATCAAAAAATTGGAAATCATACCAAGATGTTGAAATCGAATTTTTATAAAAAATTGAAGCAGCTTTCGATCCTTGTCAGTGCATTCGGACTCAGTAGTTTAAGCCTGGCCAACGATTTTCAATATCATCCCTCTTATGCCAGTTTCAAGCAAAACACTATGCAGACCTATGGTCTAAGTGCCCAGCAAGTAGACAGTGCAATGACGGGAGCAAAAAATCTTCCAAATATTATCAATATCATGAATCGTCCAGGTGAAAGTAAGCCTTGGTATGCCTATAAGACCAATTTTCTGTCTGAAGGTACGATTCAACGTGGTGTACGTTTCAAGCAGCAATATGCTGCAACACTAAATCGCGCTGAGCAGCAGTTTGGTGTACCACAATCGATCATTTTGGGTATTTTGGGGGTAGAGACCGGTTTTGGCAGCAACAAGGGTTCATTTGTGACCCGTGATGCACTGGCAACTCTTGGCTTTGGTTATGAACGTCGTGCGCAATACTTCCAGGATGAACTGGCGGCATTGATCGCATGGTCATATAAAGATGGTGTGTCAGCATCCTCGATCGTGGGTTCTTATGCAGGTGCTGTGGGCTATCCGCAGTTTATGCCAAGTAATATTCCAAAGTATGGGGTCGACTATGATGGCAATGGCCATATCGATCTGCGCAATTCTGCGGTAGATGCGATTGGTTCAATTGCAAACTATCTGGCTCAAAATGGCTGGCAACGTGATCAGCCAATTGCCTTCCCTGCCCGTTATAGCGGTTCGAATCCTGATTCTGTCATCGCCAAAGATCTGACTCAGCCAACACCTTATGGAGTAATCAAAACCCAAGGAATCAGTCCGATGAATCCGATTGTTCGTATTGATGATCTTGATATGGTCAATGTCATTCAATTACAAGAAAATTACGGACCGATTTACTATATTACTTATCCGAATTTTCAAGTGATTACCACGTACAATCGTAGTCGTATGTATGCCACTGCATTGTGGCTTTTAGGTACAGAAATTACGAGCCGATAACAGTAAAAATTACTACATACTATTAAAGTCAAGATTTTTATTAAACAAAATGCCTAAATTTTAGGCATTTTTTACGCCTTGTTACAATATTGATTATTTTTTAATCACTCATTGTTTATTTTGCGTACTTTTTTTAACTATTTTAATTAAATACTAGACAGCCAGTTGCCAGCATGAATATTATCCAATTCGTTAAATGTAGTTGCATAAGTTAAATATCAGGCATGTTTATAGGGTTATCAGCTACTTAGGCCCAATCTAATGAAACATGCTGTTAGGAGTTGATTCAATGCATTCTTCTTTTCTGAAGTATTTTATGGCCATTGCCGCGACCGTTACCCTAACGCAATCGCAAGCAGATATGGTTCAGTCGTCATCATTCAATAATGATCATGACAATTCGCGTCTTGCAGCGCGTGTATTAAATAAAGAAGCTCAAAGCTTCAATTCAAATTTCACAAATTTGAACAGCCTTTCAATCACTGAGCGTTCTGGCGATAAAGTTCGTCGTCAAACCATTGCAGCAAAAATTGCAATTCCTGCAGAAGAGCCTTCAGTGATTGAGAAACTGAACAATGTTGCTTCAAACACAGTTCGTAAATTCAGTCAGACAGGTACAGCATCTTGGTATGGCCGTCAGTTCCATGGCCGTAAAACTGCCAGTGGTGAAACATTCGATATGAATGCAATGACTGCTGCACACCGTAGCCTGCCATTAAACTGCTTTATCCGCGTGACCAACAAAAACAATGGTAAGAGTGTGGTTGTGAAGGTGAATGACCGTGGTCCATTCCATGGCAATCGTGTTCTAGATTTATCTTACGGTGCTGCTAAACAGCTTGGTATTACCAATGCTGGTACTGCACATGTTAATATTGAGCGTGTAGATGGTCCAAACTCATAAGATTTGACCGCTCTACATTTAACTCAAAAGCCACAGTCATGTGGCTTTTTTATTTGGTGATGTAGAGCAAGAATTCGAACTACTTTTATCCTTAATACTGTCGATATTATTCCATTCAGATATAGGCCTCCTCTCCTTTACTCAACCACTATCGATTTCACTTTGACCATCCCCTCAAACTGTTTTATATTTTGAAAATAACAGTACGTTCATGGATGAGAGCGATAGAATGAAAACAATATCCGAATGGTTAGATGAATATAGTGAAAGTCATCAAAATAAAACCAACAAACTGATCCATTGGGTCTGCGTGCCTACCATCTATTTTTCCATTATTGGCATCATGGCGCACTTTAGCGCTTTACTGACTGCCCTGCTCCTGGTTCTGTCTTTTGTGTTTTATGCACGTTTAGATATCGTACTAGCTGTGGCAATGGCAGTACTAACGCTGATGATGGCCTGGTTCATCTGGGTTTTACCTGTAGGTATCGGCTTCTTTATGGCCCTGTTTGTTTTTGCCTGGATTGGGCAATTTTATGGACATAAAGTCGAAGGTAAAAAGCCTTCTTTCTTCAAAGACCTTCAATTCCTTCTCATTGGCCCGTTATGGTGCATGGATGCCTATTTAGGCAAAGTCCTACCTAAATGGAAATCTCGTCAATCTGAGGCAATACAGTGCGCTTAAAGCGTATGTAATATCATTACATTTATAAAACCAAGGAAAATTCCCTTATTGATAGGTTTTTCCTTGGTGTTTTAACCAACCACTGATGTGCTTATTGGATGGATCATGATGGGTCCAATGAATCACCCCGCCTTTTTCGCTATATTCATACTCACCAAAAAACTCAACCTGATCACCTTTTTGAATATTCTGGATGCGTGGTGCCAGATCAATATTGTGCGCAACCAATACAGTTTGACCAGTGGATAACTCCAGAATAAATTTCTGATGGCGGGAACCTTCATTATCATCTTTTAATAACGCTACCACCTTACCACTCGCCTGAACCTGAAGATCACTTTGTCTTTGCTGGTAAGCTTGCTTTATGCGCTGGGTATCATCAGAAACCTTATGCGTACTTTTTTGAACATGAGTCTGCTGTTGAATCGCAACTTCTGCTGAAGGTACAAAAGTATTGGCCTGTTGTTTAGATTCTGCTAAATCCAGACCTAAATAAGCAGCCACCAAAAGCGCAATGACAGCCCCGATCCCCATATCGGTTTTATTTGCCATTATTCCTCCTTGATCATTCTTTATTTAGTCATAAAAAAAGCCCCATTCGGGGCTTTTTTCTAATTCGTTACCGAATTATTTTGCAGCAGCCTGAGCAGCAGCAACTTCTTCAGCGAAAGAAAGCTCAGCTTTTTTCTCGATACCTTCACCCACTTCGAAACGAACGAAGTTAGCAACAGTAGTACCAGTCGCTTTAAGAACTTCAGCAACTTTCTTGTCGTTGTCGATTACGTATTGTTGACGCTCAAGAACAACTTCGTTCAGGTATTTCTCAACAGAACCTACAACCATTTTCTCAACGATGTTTGCTGGTTTGCCAGATTCAAGTGCTTTTGCTTCAGCGATTTCTTTTTCTTTCGCGATAAGGTCAGCAGGAACTTGTTCAGCGTTTACGGCAACCGGGTTGAATGCAGCAATGTGCATTGCCAAGCCTTTACCAGTTTCAGCATCACCTGAGTAAGATACAACAACACCGATACGAAGACCGTGTTTGTAAACAGCAAGGTTTTCACCTTCAACAATTTTCGCACGACGTACTTGAATGTTTTCACCGATTTTTTGAACTAGCGCAATACGAGCTTCTTCTACAGTAGCGCCATCTTCAAGTTTAAGTTCAGCGATTTTAGCAGCGTCAGTTTCGTTTGCAGCAAGTGCAGCAGCAGCAACTTTCGCAGAGAAACCAGCAAAGTTTTCGTCTTTAGCAACGAAGTCAGTTTGGCAGTTTACTTCTAGAAGGATTGCTTTGTTACCTTCTTGAGCAATTGTGATCGCGCCGTCAGCAGCAATGTTACCAGCTTTTTTAGCTGCTTTTGCTTGACCAGATTTACGAAGGTTGTCGATCGCTAATTCGATGTCACCACCAGCTTCTGTCAAAGCTTTTTTACATTCCATCATTGCTAGACCAGTACGATCACGCAGTTCTTTAACCATGCTTGCTGTAACTGCAGTCATGTTTATCTCCTAAATTCGGTAGAAAATGAATTCTTTTTAGAACAGAAACGGCCCAGAGGATTCTCATGGGCCGCCTGCATACATAACGCTTACTTTGCCACCATCACGTGTCGCAAAAATGACAAGCTAGCGTCTAACGCATTAAGCCTCAGAAGCAGGAGCTTCTTCTGCTTTAGCTTGTGCATTTGCTTGTGATTGAGCATATTCTTTACCAGCAAGAATCGCATCAGCCATAGCAGAAGCATAAAGTGTTACTGCACGGATCGCATCGTCGTTACCCGGAATAACGTAGTCTACGTTGTCTGGGTTAGAGTTAGTATCAACGATACCGATTACAGGAATACCAAGGTTTTTAGCTTCTTTAATTGCAATCGCTTCGTGATCAACGTCGATTACGAATAATGCGTCAGGTAAACCACCCATGTTTTTAACGCCGCCTAAAGCACGTTCAAGTTTTTCCATCTCACGGCTACGTTCTAAAGCTTCACGTTTAGTAAGTTTAGCGAAAGTACCGTCTTGAGATTGAGTTTGAAGGTCTTTTAAACGGTTGATAGATTGGCGAAGAGTTTTCCAGTTCGTCAACATACCACCTAACCAACGGTGATCTACGTATGGTTGACCAGCGCGTTGAGCTTGTTCACGGATGATTGCAGAAGCAGCACGTTTAGTACCAACGAACAAAACTTTGTTCTTTTTGCTAGCCAATTGGTTAGCGAAGTTCAAAGCATCATTTAACGCAGGAACAGTGTGCTCAAGGTTGATGATGTGAATTTTGTTACGCGCGCCAAAGATGTATTGACGCATTTTTGGGTTCCAGAAACGAGTTTGGTGACCAAAGTGCGCGCCAGCTTGTAGAAGGTCGCGCATGCTTACGTTGTAATCTGCCATTTTCTTTACCTTAAAGTTTGGGTTAGGCCTCCATATATCCGCATTCTCCACCCTTGCGGGCACCCAGAGTAATGTGACGATATATGTGCGGATTTTTAATACACCATTCAATCAGCCTCGCAAATATATTCACGAAAAAGCATTTGATAAAATGGGCGGCTATTTATACCATAGTCACATACAAATTTCCAAAAGTTTTTAGAGATCATGAACACTACTTATCAAGCTCCCCGTCGTTTAATCAAATCCGCTGAAGATATCGAAAAGATGCGTATCGCTGGACGACTGGCTGCAGAAGTGTTGGATATGATCAAACCGCATATCAAACCCGGCGTAACGACACTGGAATTGGATACGATTTGTCATGACTATATTGTAAATGTGCAGAATGCCATTCCTGCATGTTTAGGTTATGGTGCAGCGCCTGGCCGCCCTGCTTTCCAGCATACAATCTGTACATCTGTAAACCATGTGGTCTGTCACGGGATCCCATCTGAAAACAAGATCCTGAAAAAAGGCGATATTTTAAACATTGACGTCACTGTCATCAAAGATGGTTTCCATGGGGATACCAATATGATGTACATCGTGGGTGGTGAAACTTCAATCCTGGCAAACCGTCTGTGCAAAGTCGCTCAAGAAGCCATGTATCGTGGTATGGCTGTGGTGAAACCAGGTGCTACTATTGGTGACATTGGTCATGCGATTCAAAAATATGTTGAATCTGAACGCTTTAGCGTTGTCCGTGAATACTGTGGCCATGGCATCGGTACGACTTTCCATGATGAACCACAAGTTCTGCACTATGGTCAACCAGATACCGGTATGGTTCTTGAAGAAGGTATGACTTTTACGATTGAACCAATGGTGAATGCCGGTGTTTGGCAAACCAAACTGCTGGGTGATAAATGGACTGTGGTCACTAAAGACCATAAATTATCGGCTCAATATGAGCACACTCTTTTGGTAACAAAAAATGGCATTGAAGTGCTGACTGCCCGTCCTGAAGAAGATTTGTCACGTTTTAGTGCATAACAACAACACTTTCTCACATAAATGGCCACTTTAAAGTGGCCATTTTTAGTTTATATTTCCCCTATTATTCTCATCCTCAAAGCATATTCTTAGTTCATGTCTATCTAAACTACCTATCGATGTTCAAGATAAGGTTGCACTGATTCAGCATTTTTTTCGTATATTTTTCCAAATTCTTTTGCCCAATGTGCACCATTTTAGGCTAAGATAATGTGCTTTTTATTTTTTAATCCCTATAAGAAGGAATACTGCCGTGGACGTACGTCTCTCTGATCGTGTGAATGCCATCAAACCGTCCCCTACGCTTGCTGTGACAAATAAGGCTGCTGAACTGAAAGCTGCTGGTCACAACGTTATTGGTTTGGGCGCAGGTGAGCCAGATTTTGATACCCCTCAACACATCAAAGATGCAGCAATTGCAGCAATTAACAACGGTTTCACCAAATACACCGCTGTTGATGGTACGCCAGGTCTTAAAAAAGCAATTATTGCTAAATTAAAACGTGACAATAACCTTGACTATCAAGCAAACCAAATCCTGGTTTCTTGTGGTGGTAAACAGTCTTTCTTTAACTTGGCACTTGCTTTGTTAAACAAAGGTGATGAAGTGATCATCCCTGCTCCATTCTGGGTAAGCTATCCAGATATGGTGATCATTGCTGAAGGTACACCAGTAATCGTGAAATGTGGTGAAGAACAACGTTTTAAAATTACTCCTGAGCAATTAGAAGCTGCGATCACTGACAAAACTCGTCTAGTGGTATTAAACAGCCCTTCTAACCCGACTGGCATGATCTACACTAAAGCTGAATTAGAAGCTTTAGCTGCAGTACTGCGTAAATACCCAGAAGTATTCATCGCATCTGATGACATGTACGAACCAATCCGCTGGGAAGATGAATTCTACAACATCGCAACTGTTGCCCCAGACCTTTACGACCGCACTATCGTATTAAACGGTGTGTCTAAAGCATATGCAATGACAGGCTGGCGTATCGGCTATGCAGCGGGCCCTGCTAAACTGATCGGTGCGATGAAAAAAATCCAGTCTCAGTCAACTTCTAACCCAACTTCTATTTCACAAGTTGCTGCAGAAGCTGCATTGAATGGTCCTCAAGACGTTCTTGTACCAATGGTTGAAGCATTCAAACGTCGTCATGACCTGGTTGTGAATGGCTTGAATGACATTAAAGGTATTTCTTGCCTACCTGCTGATGGTGCATTCTATGCATACGCAAACATCAAACCATTGATTCGTGCGAAAGGCCTGAACTCTTGCACAGAATTCTCTGCTTGGTTACTGGAACAAACTGGTGTTGCAGTCGTTCCTGGTGATGCATTCGGTCTAGGTGGTTTCATGCGTATCTCTTACGCAACTGCTGACGAAGTATTAGTTGATGCGCTTGCACGTATCAAAAAAGCTGCTGATTCTATCGAAGGCGTTGATGAGGCGATTGCTTCTATCGAAGCTGAAAAAGCTGCGAAATAATCTAATTGATTAGATAAAAAAACCCGCGATCATCGCGGGTTTTTTTATGCAGTTTGTAGATGCTTACGGTATTTAAGTCCCAAGCAAAGCAAGCACATCAATGCGGCAAAGGTATAGGAAATAGCCAGCATCCACCAGAAACCACTTATTCCTGAGACTTCCAGATTGAGATTGAAGAGCAATACTGGATGATAAGCCAAATACCAGCCTCCGCCCAATCCACCTAATAGCAGTACTCCACTAAAGATAAACATGGGGAATATCACCACTTTCCAGCAGCGCAGCATATTGACGCTAACCACCAGAATCGCATCAAAAATATGCATCCAGCACAATAAGAACATCAATGCCAGACTCACCGCAAGCACATCCTTATTATCACTAAATAGCGTCACAATCGGTTTTTGAAAAATTGCGATCAAGATCGCCAAAACAACTGCGCTTGCGACCACCACACGTAACGCTTTAAAAGTTAAATCCCAGGCAGATTGCACTTGATTTGCACCAATCCTGGTAGAGACCAGAATGCTAAAAGCAGAGCTCATCGAAAATGGCACCATAAACAGCAGGCCAGCCAAACCCATCGCTACTTGATGCGCATTCACTATTATCTCCCCCAAAGGCAAGATCAATAATGCAATCGCACTAATTGTAAAGACATCAATAAATACGACAATTGCTGAGGGTAAGCCGATTCTTAAGATTTTTAGCAAAGTCTTAAAATGGAAGAATTGTCCGGACCAGTGCACACGCAACTGCTTTTCTAGAAATATTAGGTAATACACCACTAATAGTGCCCATTGAACAGTCAGATGAGCAATGAAAGCTCCCTTAACCCCATAGGCAGGTACATAACCCTGAATCCCAAAAATCAGGCAATAGGCCAAACTCACTTTGAATATCAGATAAAAAATATTGGCATAGAACACACGCTTCGCCTCACCACAAGCTTGCGTTAAAATATATAAAATACGTACTAACAAATGTGCTGGAAGCGTCCAAGCCAGTAACCATAAACAAGGTTGAATCAAAGCCTGTAATGCACTATCTGCTTTTAACAGATGTAGCAAAGGATCTGCATGAGTTAATAGCCATCCTGCAAATACAGACAGGACGATGACAATAAGGATGCTCTGTTTCAGAATTTTTTGAATATTATCAAAAGCACGTCGCCCATATGCTTCAGCAAGTTCCTGCATCATACCCTGCAAAATCCCCGTTCCCGAAACAAATAATAAAGAATAAATAGATAAACACACAGCCATAGCAGCCATATGTTGCGGTGAGTAATGAGACAGGAAAATCATGTCAAATATTCCGACCAACATTATGATGCTATTACTCAAAAAAATCGGTACCCAAAGATGCAAAAACTGTTTCATTGCAAAATCACTCTATTCTTAATTCTTTTCTCGGGTTTTATTTTTAAACTGAATTATTTAAAACTGAGATATACAGTGGAAATCACATACAATCCTTGTGCCATAAATCTTTATATTTATTGATTTTTATAGAAAAGTTTAGTTTCTATCTTTAGTTCGCTTATAGAAAATAATAATTTATTGAGCTCAGAAACTATGAGTTTTTTTCGTTCCAATTTAACAATTTAATCAAAAGAAAGAATGATCATGACATGAAAAGCAGGATGCTATTTGAAATACGAACCTGCTAATCAGTATTTTTATTTAATGATATATATGCACTTATATAGTGTTCTTAATTTTAAAAAGATTATTTTCATCAGATAAAATCACCAGACTTGCTCTTCCTTTATCTAATGATATTCATTTCAGGAGTTAGGTTGCTGGAACATAGCAATTACCTCAGCTTCTGTCATTTTTTTGGTTTGATTGTTAAATGAATAAAATGCTGGCTGATGATCTATATAAATTTCTAAATTGAAATCCAGATCCTCTGGCAGTTGCTCCAAAGTAAATACATTAATATTGGCAAAGGAATGATCTTTGGTCCGCCAGAAAATAAAAGTACCACAGGCATTGCAAAAACCACGCTCTGCCCATTCAGAAGTACTTGCAACAGATAAATGCTGCTGATCAATAAAGTGAATATTTTCTATATCAATCGACATGAGAGGCCACTTGTCTGGCGGCGGCACATGGAACAATGACAGGCAGCAACTTCATGATTTCTGAGCTGAACTTCAAATCGAGTCGCTCCGCATAAACATCTCGCTTTCATGATTATTCTTCCTCGGTATTATTATTTTTAATCATTTTACCGGATTCATCATAAGTAAAAGGCTTTGTACATTTCCTCATACAATTTTTTATTGCTGATCGAAGCACCATCTGCCTAAACTTGTCATTCAAATCCAGTATTTAAAATAATAAGGACAAGCTATGGATCTCAAGAATCTTTCAGGTTTGCAGATTATGCAAGAGATGCTTAAGGGCAACCTGCCTATGCCTTCTATGGCAACCACTATTCCCATGTCTGCAAGCGAAGTTGAACCGGGACATGTGACCTTTCTTGTAAAAGCTGATGAACGCCATCTGAATCCTATGGGAGGTGTGCATGGCGGTTTTGCTGCAACCGTTTTAGATACAGTAACAGGCTGCGCGATTCATACTTTACTTGAAGCAGGTGTCGGTTATGGCACAATTGATTTGAATGTAAAAATGTGTTGTCCAATTCCTCACAACCAAGAACTAAAAGCAATCGGAAAATCAATTAATCTCAGTAAAAATCTAGGTATTTCTGAAGGTCAAATTCTGGATGACGAAGGTCGCATTTATGCCCATGCCACAGCAACCTGCATGATTTTTCGCAATTCTGACCATTAAGGTGTTTAAGACTTAAAGTACGCCCCATTTCCCTTGCAGTGCTTTTACCAGTTTCGGTTGGGTCAAAGCCCGATATTCGAAATAGTGCTTGGAAACATTCGCCACACTCAATTCCCGAGTTTCTTTAGCAGAAGCCTGCCATACTTTAGACTGGTTTGATCCGGTCAGAAGATTACCAGCAAGCGCATAGATATAATGATCTTTTTGCTGTGCTTCAGGTGTGTTCAGAAAGATCTCAAAACTAAATTGGCGTTCTTGTTCGACCAGCCACTTTTCTGCAAACCATAATTGCAGCAAGTCACCCAGATACAATTGTTTGGTCGCTAAGGGCCATAAACGGATTTCTGCACCAGCCACAGGGGTAAAGTATTGAGCTGAATCTTGAATAATATCGAGATAATGATCTTGATAAAAAGACAGTTGAGAGAAGATTTGAGGGATAGTGAGCGTATTCATTCGCTTTCTCCGGTTTAGCCATTTTTGTGCTGGCAAGTAGGTTTAAATCCACACTGTTTGACCATTTGGTCAAACGACTTTATGTTTTCAATCTAGCAAGTGAAATTTGTTCTGACAAGCATTTTTTAAGAATTTAATGCAATCGTTTAAATTAAAATCAGATAAGTACAATTTGTAATAAATATGACAGTTTTTTGCTTGACCCTTTGCAAAATCTCTCTATAATCGCATTCAGATTCTCCCATAGCTCAGTCGGTAGAGCGACGGACTGTTAATCCGCAGGTCCCTGGTTCGAGCCCAGGTGGGAGAGCCAAATTCAAGAAAGCCCAAGCATTTAAGACTTGGGCTTTTTTATTGCCTGAAATTTCATTTATAAAATGATTCGATTCTTCTTTTCTCTTATATATTCTTACTCTGCCCTTTTATTTACCTAGTTAGATTGGCTTATATTCTCGTTTAATCAAATGTGCTGTTATAAGCCGTTATTCTAAAATTGACTACAGCTTTTGCTATCTTGCACTTCAAGTTTTTCCTTCTAATCAAATTATAAAATGCTTAGGCTATTTTAAATCCTTTCAATAGATAAATAAGCTAGGTAAAAACTCTTATATTTATAAAAAAATCCCCCGATTTGGAGGATCTTTTTTGATGTCTTAATTAAGTAGCTTTTTAAGCTGCTTTTGCAGGTACACCACTGTGGAAACGGAACATTTCATCTGGACTGAGAATCAGATTCTTTTCTACTTCACGGATATGCTCAATTCGGCTTTGAATATCTTCTTGTGGATTTTTCAGTTTAGCGGTTTTTGCCACATCTAAAGCTAAGGCCAAGTAATCCTCAAAATGGCGAGATTCAGATTTGAGCAAGTAACGGTAATAGCGCCCTAACTCGTCATCCACCAGCGGCGCAAGCGCATAGAAACGCTCACAAGAACGCGCTTCTACAAAAGCACCAATCACCAGCACATCAATTAATGCTTCTGGTTCATAGGTCCGGATTTCCTTACGCAAACCACCCGCATAACGCCCTGCACTGAGTCCAATCCATTGCTGGCCACGCTTATTCATGAATTCCAGCACCTGTTCATAGTGCAGCATTTCTTCACGGACCAGTTGCGCCAGTTTCACCTGTAAATCTACGAAGAAGCTATAGCGAAACATCAGGTTCATTGCTGTACTGGCTGCTTTTTTCTCACAGTTGGCATGATCCTGCATCAGAATTTCCAGATTCTGTAATGCCTCATCAAGCCAGGCTTTTGGTGTTTCACAACCTAAGAAGCCAATGACAGGCTTCATCAGTTCATCATAATCAATATTTGACATATATCTTTTGCAATCTTAACGCGCAGCTTTAATTGCAGCCTTCATTTGTTGTACAGCTTGCGCCAGACCAACAAAAACTGCATCTGCAATAATCGAGTGACCAATATTTAATTCATGAATTTGAGGAATCGCAGCAATTGGAGTGACATTATCCAGGTTCAGACCGTGACCTGCATTGACCACCAGACCTTTAGAAGCCGCATACTCTGCCCCTTTGATAATGCGATCCAGCTCAACTTGCTGTGCTTCTGGCGTGTCAGCATCGGCATAAGCACCTGTATGAAGCTCAATTGTAGGTGCGCCACAAGCGACTGCCGCATCAATCTGGGCAATGTCTGCATCAATAAATAGCGACACGTCACAGCCAATCGCAGACAGTTCCTGGGTGGCTTTTTTCACATCTTCAAAATGACCAACGACATCCAGACCACCTTCAGTCGTCACTTCCTGACGCTTTTCTGGTACAAAGCAGACATGCTGCGGCTGGATTTCTTTAGCAATCGCCACCATTTCATCAGTTACGGCCATTTCCAGGTTCATATGGGTAGTTAATACCGGACGCATACGACGTACATCTTCATCCTGAATATGTCGACGGTCTTCGCGCAAATGCAGGGTAATTCCCTCTGCACCGGCCTGCTCACAGATCAATGCAGCATTGACTGGGTCTGGGTACGTCGTACCACGTGCTTGTCTTAAAGTTGCGACATGGTCAATATTGACACCAAGTAATGCAGCCATACTATTTTCCTAACTACGATTGAGATTGAGAATTTTGGATCCACAATTGTCGACTTTTCAGTGGTCGGTCACCGAGCAAAGCAGTGATCACCTGTCGATATAGCTTCGTCAGTAATTGTAACTGTTCTGGATTAAAATCCCTACCATTTTCATAGTGCTGCATTGTTAAAATCTGCTGGCCCGACATGGTTGAACGTAAGGCTTTAGCCGAAGGCATAAAACCTTCATTCAACTGAAAATAGTAATGTTGCACGGGATTGATTTGTGCCTGATTAGCATCGACTGAAAAATCCAGTTCATAGCCCAGTTCTTCTAATAAGATATGTTCAAACTGACGCAGAACCTGTTTTAAATAAGTATTGGGATTTTCCTGATCGGAGAGTTTTTGCAAAGCATTCAACGTTTCGCCATATTTGGCAAAGGTCAGCGGCATTTGCACTTCAAGCGGACATAAACGCAACAGGATTTCATTCAGATAAAAGCCAGAAAAGAAGGCATCACCGAAAAAAAAGATCGGCTGATTAACAATTTCTAATTTGGTGAAGTTTTTCAGTTCAGATTTGCCCGAGGCCAGCAAGCTAATGGGTTGATATTGGGGTGGAGGATTTTGTCTCAGTATCCCGTCGATACGGCCATATTCCTGGGTAAATAAATGCACAATATGACTGCGATCGCGGTATTTACGATGATGAATCAGATATCCATGCAGCACTTCATTACGCATAGGCTGCTTCTTTAATCTTTTTTCTTTTTTGATTTTTTCTCATCTTCTTCGTCATCCCCATCAGGAATGGCGGCACCCACAACAGCCGCGGTCCCTTTGACCGCGTACTTTGTGGTTTTATAGGCAACTTTGGCAGGAACGGTCACTACTTTATGAATACAGCCTTGCAAGAATAAAACACATGCAACAACTGCCAGAAATTTCATCATGATCCGTTCCTATCCAATTTAAATGTCGCTATAACCTAGACTTTTCAATGCCCGCTCATCATCAGACCAGCCGCCTTTGACTTTCACCCAAAGCGTTAGCATGATTTTCTGCTCGAACATTTTTTCCATGTCGACACGAGCATCCATACCGATTTTTTTCAGCTTGGAGCCTTTTTCACCAATCACAATGGCTTTCTGGCCAGCACGATCAACGAAAATAGTCGCATCAATATAAGTACATGCCGGCTTCATACGACCTGTTTTTTCGTTCAGGGTCGGCTCTTCAGTTTTGAAAGATTCGATCTGAACAGTTAAATCGTATGGCAGTTCTTCACCTAACTGACGCATGATCTTTTCACGGATAATTTCAGAGGCCAGGAAACGCTCTGAACGATCGGTAAGCTGATCCAGTGAATATAGCGGCGGCTGGAATGGCAGATACTTGGCAATCGTATCGCGTAAGTGTTCGAGGTTGGCACCACGAAGTGCAGACACCGGTACGATTTCAGCAAAGTTCATCAGTTTGGCACGTTCACGAATCAGCGGTAAGGCCTCATTCTTGTTCTCGAACGTGTCCAGCTTGTTGATCACCAGAATGACTGGCATATCCGCATTTTTTAATTTCTCCAGAACAAGCTCATCGTTCTGGGTCCATTTCTGTGCATCAACAACAAACAGCACCAAGTTCACGTCACGCAATGCAGAGTGCGCAGCTCGGTTCATCATTTTATTGATGGCACGCACTTCTTTTTTATGCATCCCCGGTGTATCAACAAATACCGCCTGAGACTTTTCACGTGAATCAATCCCTACGATTTTATGACGTGTGGTTTGTGGTTTACGTGAAGTAATTGAAAGTTTCTGGCCCAGTAAGTGGTTCATCAAGGTTGATTTACCCACGTTTGGACGTCCGACAATCGCCACGAAACCGCTACGATAATCAGAAGGAATTTCAGTACCCTGTGCACTGAAAAATTGACTAATCAAGTCATTGCTGTCGCTTTGCGACTCGTGATCAGCATCAATGTGATCGGAATGAGTAGTCATTAAGACTTATGCTCCAAATGTTTTAAAATATCTGCCGCAACCGCCTGTTCAGCGAATCGTCGGCTTGAACCTTCACCGGCCATGACCGGCAAGCCTTCTACCTGGCATTCCACTTTGAAATGCTGGTTCGGGGCATCACCCTGAATATCTACAACCTCGTAAACTGGGAGAGGTTTTTTACGTGCTTGTAAATATTCCTGTAGGCGTGATTTAGGGTCTTTCAGCTGGTCAGTTGGCTCTATATTGTCTAAATACGGCTCGTACCATTTTAGCACAATTGCCTGTAATACAGTGAGATCACCGCAATCCACATAGATCGCACCAATGATGGCTTCGACCGTATCCGCAAGTATAGACTCACGATGATGACCACCCGATTTCAGCTCACCCGTACTGAGAATCAGGTTCTGACTCAATTTTAGATCATTGGCAATTTTCCCTAGCGCTTCCTGTCGGACAAGAGTCGCACGCATACGCGTCAGACGGCCCTCATTTTCCTGCGGGTAAGCAGTAAAGAGATAATTGGCTATGATCATTCCTAAAAGAGAATCGCCTAGAAATTCTAGGCGTTCATAGTTGTGTTTATGACTGACTGAACGATGGGTCAATGCCAGTTTTAACAGATCAGCTTGTTTAAACTGATAGCCGATCCGTTTGGCAAGACGCTCATCATTTAGTTTTGACTGTGCTTTGATCAAAATCTTTCTCAAACTTCATCACTAAATCGATATTCATTATAAAATTCTTGCGAATTTCATAATTCTTGTGCACCTGTAAACCATCTGTGTTGGTTACCTTGGCAATTTCATCAAACTTCAGATCGCGAATATTGTTCATTTCTAAACGCTGAGCCATCTGTTGACGAAATTTTTCTGGCGCAATATTTGCCGGAGAACTCTTTAAAAGTTCCTCAATCTGATTGTCCACCATACGATCATCAAAGTATGGCCCCCAAACTGCAATCGCCACTTTGGCAAGAAAAGCAAACCCCACGATTGCAAATAAAATTCCAATATACGAAGCACCTTGTTGATGTTTCATTTTTTATTTTCCTGACTGAAATAATTAATCGATTATTCCGTTTCGACTAAACGATGGCAGTTTAAAGCCAGGTTCTTTATGCATCCAGATATAGAATGCGCGACCTGTTAAGTTTTCTTCCGGAACAAAGCCCCAGAAACGACTGTCAGCACTTTGATCGCGATTATCCCCCATCGCAAAGTAATGACCTTCTGGAACTTTCACTTCCCAATATAAACCATTTTCAGTTGAAAACTTACCATTTTCTATATAGTTAAGGAATGGAGCCTGACGAGCTACATTGACTCCTTCCAGCTCACGCATAGTGAAAGTATGTTCGCCAATGGTTTCTTTATGATAAATCGAATTTGGCGTATCCAGGCGATCTTTTTCACGACTGAATTCTACTGGAACTTTTGCTACTTTCTCACCATTAATGGTTAACTGACCATGATCATAAACAATATGATCACCTGGCAAACCAATTACACGTTTAATATAGCTAATCGTTGGTTGTGGCGGATAACGGAAGACCACGACATCGCCACGTTCCGGACTACCTGTATCCAGAATTTTTGTATTTACAATCGGTAATTTCACACCATAGTCAAATTTATTGACCAGGATAAAATCACCGGTTTCCAGTGTTGGAACCATAGAATCTGATGGAATATTGAAAGGTTCGTACAGGAAAGAACGCAATACTAAAACGACGGCCAAAACCGGCCAGAAATCATAAGCCCAGGTAATAATGAAGTTTTCATTGCCCTTGCCTTTGGTCTGTCGTTGTTTCAGAACAAATTTATCCAGCAACCAGACCGCGACGAAAAATAAGGTCGCAGGAACAAGAATCAAATTAAAATCAAAATCCATGGGCTTATTATCCTTATAGTATTAGCGTTCGACTTTCAGTACAGCTAAGAACGCTTCTTGTGGAATTTCAACACTACCCACCTGTTTCATACGTTTCTTACCTTCTTTCTGTTTTGCAAGAAGTTTTTTCTTACGTGATACGTCACCACCATAACATTTTGCCAATACGTTTTTACGCATTGCTTTTACAGTAGAACGGGCAATAATTTGCGCCCCAATAGCCGCCTGAATTGCCACATCAAACATCTGACGAGGAATCAGGTCTTTCATTTTTTCAACCAGTGCAATTCCACGGTGACGTGCATCCTGGCGATGGCAAATCATTGCTAAAGCATCGACTTTTTCACCATTGATCAGGACATCCACTTTCACCAGTGATGAACTTTCAAAACGCACAAAGTTATAGTCAAGGGAGGCAAAACCACGTGAACAAGATTTCAATTTATCAAAGAAATCCATCACCACTTCGGCCATTGGAATTTCAAAAGTAACGGATACCTGATTCGCCATGAATTTCATATCTTTTTGTACGCCACGGCGTTCAATACATAGGGTCATGACATTACCCAGGTATTCCTGTGGCACGAGGATATGACATTCTGCAATTGGTTCACGCAGGTCTTCAACAGTTGAACCATCTGGCATTTTTGAAGGGCTGTCGATGTAAATGGTATTGCCATTTTTCATCACTGCTTCATAAATTACCGTTGGTGCTGAAGAAATCAGATCCAGATCGTATTCACGTTCTAGACGCTCCTGTACGATCTCCATGTGCAACATACCTAAGAAGCCACAGCGGAAACCGAAGCCTAGAGCATCAGAACTTTCTGGTTCGAAGAACAGCGCAGAGTCATTGATTTGCAGTTTATGTAATGCTTCACGGAAAGGTTCAAAATCACTGGAATCGATTGGGAACAGGCCTGCATATACCTGTGGTTTTACTTTTTTGAAACCAGGTAGTGTTGGAACTTCTGGAGTAGTTGCCAGTGTAATGGTATCACCCACTGGTGCGCCAAAAATGTCTTTAATACCGGCAATCACGAAACCAACTTCACCCGCTTCAAGGATATCGGTTTCAGTATGCTTCGGATTGAAAATACCGACTGAAGTGATGATATGTGTCTGACCAGTCGATTTCACCAGCATCTTGTCGCCCTTGCGAACACGACCCTGTTTCACACGAACCAGAGATACTACGCCCAGGTAGTTATCGAACCATGAGTCAATAATCAACGCTTGCAGCGGTGCATCGCGTTCACCTGTTGGTGCAGGAATGACATTCACCAGCGTTTCAAGCACACCTTCAATACCTAGGCCAGTTTTTGCTGAACAGGTCGGTGCTTCAGTCGCTTCAATCCCGATAATATCTTCAATTTCCTGAATTACACGTTCGGGTTCAGCTTGTGGCAAGTCAATTTTGTTCAGTACTGGTAAAACTTCCAGACCCTGCTCAATGGCGGTATAGCAGTTTGCAACAGACTGCGCTTCTACACCTTGTGCTGCATCTACCACCAGTAGTGCACCTTCACAGGCCGCCAAAGAACGTGAAACTTCATAAGAGAAATCCACGTGTCCCGGGGTATCAATGAAGTTTAACTGATACTCTTGGCCATTTGGATGGGTATAGTACAAGGTGACCGAAGCCGCTTTGATGGTAATCCCACGTTCGCGTTCAAGTTCCATAGAATCAAGAACTTGAGCCTGCATTTCACGATCCTGCAAACCACCACAAGTTTGAATAAAACGATCTGCCAGAGTCGATTTACCGTGGTCAATATGCGCAATAATCGAGAAGTTACGAATGTTTTTAATATCAACAGATTTTTTAGCTTGCGCCATGGGCTACCTTGAGAAAAAAACGCGTCATGCAATTTAAAAAGTCATTGCATAACAAAAGCCGAATAGAAATTGCCGAGGATTATAGCAGAATGGAGATACAGAAAAAGAATTATCTTTCTTCTCTCTCGCCTATCTTAAATACGTAACTGCTTTATGTTTTATTTTCTTTTCCTCAGCTTTTTTTCAAGAAAACAGCTTGTTAAATGGGTTGCCTCCTATTTGGTAGCTACTCTCTATTCAATCTCGATATCATCACCTTATTAGATTGATTCTTCTCTTATCGCCTTTGCTTCTTCACTCAAATATAAAGTAGAAAAATCATAAGGGTTAATACTGTCTGAGAGAGGCTGATAAGCTTGGGTAAAACTTGGCGACATACGCTTCGGTCGACCCGACGCAATTTCGATACAGGCCCACTGCGTGCTACCGGTAAATAGGACATTCTGATCCTGCGGACGATAAAATGCATACTGTCTGAATGAATACAAGGCATTTAGATCACTTAACCAAGTTCGTAGAATCAGCTCATCCCCTTCAAATGCCGCCTTGCGATACTGGACATGATGTTCAACTGCAACCATGGCATGTTTAAGTTGCAGATACTCATTTAAACCGAGTCCTAATTGCTCGATATGCGCCGAGGCCACATCCTGCATCCACTGCACATAAACTACGTTATTCACATGTCCTAGACGATCAATATGTTCAGGTTGTACCTTCAAAACTTGGTCAAAAATACCGGTCACTTTTCTCTAATCCTTTATCGCAATTTTTTCTATATACAGAGTCTACAGAAATTATGCCTCGGGTAAATTGCGAAAAATAAAAAACCGCCTATACAAGCGGTCTTTTATTATTGAAGATTCATTTATTTTATGAAATGCGCATCCCGACAATGGCACGTTGACCCTGACGAATCAGACCGACACGGGCAACACTACCTTTTTTCAAATCTGCCACAGCTTCCACAAACTGGTTACTGTTCAAGATTGCTTTACCATTGATTTGAGTCACGACATCATTGGGCATAATCCGTGCCTGAGCTGCGATCCCATCTCTACGAACATCCTGAATGACTACACCACCCTTAATCTCTAAACGCTCTTTTTCAGCCGGGCTTAATTCCCGAATAGTAACGCCTAATACCGGACCTTTATTTGGCTGAGCCTGGTTACCTGCTTTGGCTGGCGTTTCATCTGGTGCAGTCGTGAGTGTTGCATTGATACTACGACGTTTATCATCACGTAATACTTCTAACTGGATCTGCTGTTTAGGCGCAGAACGGTTCAAATAGTTCAGCAACTGGCTAGTGCGTGAAATATCAGTACCATTGTATTTTAAAATCACATCACCGGCTTGCAGACCCGCTTTAGCCGCTGGCGAGTTTGGTGCCACCTGGGTAATTAAAGAACCTTCTGGCTTAGATAATTTATAAGATTCAGCCAAAGTACGGTCGATATCTTGCAGGCTTACACCCAGATAAGAACGGGTCACCTTACCATCACGTTTCAGCTGGTCAGCGACTTCCATAGCGACATCAATGGGAATCGAAAATGACAGGCCCATATAACCGCCAGTACCACTGAAGATTCGTGAGTTCACCCCAACCACTTCACCGCGCTGGTTAAATAGCGGTCCACCCGAGTTACCTGGATTCAGGGCCACATCAGTCTGAATAAATGGGACTGCGGTTTCGCCCATCATATTACGCATCTTGGCACTGACAATCCCGGCAGAAGCGGAGTAGTCAAAACCAAAAGGTGAACCGATTGCTAGTACAGGCTCACCTACACGTAATTTATCGACATCACCAGTACGCAGTTCCGGGAAACCTGAACCATTGACTTTCAACAAAGCGACGTCGGTACGCTCGTCGCTTCCCACGACTGTCGCATCAATTTCCCGACGATCATTCAAGGTAATTGTCACTTTAGACGCATCTTCAACTACGTGGTGGTTGGTCAGCAGATAGCCATCCTTACTAATGAAGAAGGCACTCCCATATCCGGTTTTTTCCTGCGGTACACGTGGCTGCGGAATAATCACCTGATTACCAAAGAAACGGCGTAAAATTTCAGGAACCTGTTGTTGCAAGAGCTCTTCTTCGCTCATTTTCTTGACAACACTCACACTGACAACTGCCGGACTGACCTGATCAACCAGGTTAGAAAAATCGACGGGTGTTACTGCCTGTAACTGAGCAGCACTCATGGTAACAGTCGCTGCAAATAATCCTTTTTTTAAATCCAGAATTTTCATATAAATTATTCACCCAAATTGTTGATAAATTTATGTAAATAGGTTTTATCACAAACTTCATATATTTTAAGTAACAATATGTTCGAAAGCTTGAATGTTGGCAACCTTTAATTTTTCTAAAGCATTAAGTTAAAGCTTTTATTAATTTTTTTCATCAATAAATGAGCACTTAAACGCTTGCCTTTTGTACAAAAAAGCGCTCTGATTAACGGACTTTTTTCAATTAGCTGATGGACATGTCTAATTTTCCCCTTACCCATCATTTTGACGTGATCATTGTGGGCAGTGGTGGTGCCGGTCTTAGTCTAGCACTTTCTTTGCCTGAACATTTTAATATTGCAGTTCTTGCCAAATCCACCCTGACCGATGCCAGTACCTATTATGCACAAGGCGGCGTTGCAGCAGTACTGGATGAGACAGACTCGATTGAACAGCATATTGATGACACCATGATTGCAGGTGTACATCTGTGTGAAATGGATGCGGTGAAGCAGACGGTTGAAGGTGGTAAGCCTTCGGTGGATTTTCTGCTGAAACACGGCGTCCAATTTACCCTGGATGAGCAGGAACAATTACATTTGACCCGTGAAGGCGGCCATTCACAGCGCCGAATCATTCACGCAGCTGATGCGACTGGGCGTGCCATTTCTACCACGTTGGTACAGCGCGCTCAGGAAAAAGAAAATATTACCATCTTTGAAAATTACATTGCGATTGATCTGATCTGCTCACAAAAACTGGGCTTAGATGGTAAAAATCGCGCTTTAGGTTTATATGCACTCAATGAAGCAAGTGCACAAGTCCACACTTTCTTAGCACCATCTACTGCTCTGGCTTGTGGCGGTGCGATGAAAGCTTATCTTTATACCTCGAACCCTGATATCGCGACCGGTGATGGGATTGCGATGGCTTATCGTGCCGGTTGCCGGGTTGCCAATATGGAATTCAACCAGTTCCATCCGACCTGTTTATATCATCCGCAAGCCCGTTCATTCCTGATTACAGAAGCTATGCGTGGTGAAGGCGCCTATTTACGCCTTCCTGATGGTGAGCGCTTTATGCTGCGCTTTGATGAGCGTGCTGAACTGGCACCACGTGATATTGTGGCACGCGCGATTGACTATGAAATTAAACGTCTGGGCATTCGTCATGTCTGGCTAGACATTACCCATAAAGATGAAAGCTTCATCAAGGAACACTTTCCAACCTTATATGCACGTCTGCTAGAGCTTGGCATCGACATCACCAAGGAAATGATTCCTGTGGTTCCTGCTGCGCATTATACCTGTGGCGGTGTGGTCGTAGATGAAAACAGTCAGACCGATATTGCCGGGCTCTATGCCATTGGTGAAACTTCTTATACTGGCTTACATGGCGCTAACCGTATGGCCAGTAACTCACTTTTAGAATGTTTTGTGTATGGCATGAGTGCTGCCAAACATATTCAGGAAAATTTCAAGGCAGATCAAGCTATCCCTGAGGTACCAGAATGGGATGATTCTCAGGTCACTAATCCTGATGAAGATGTTGTTATTCTGCAAAACTGGGATGAGCTGCGTCAGACCATGTGGAACTATGTCGGTATTGTGCGTACCACTAAACGTCTGGAACGTGCCCTGCACCGGATTGAGATGTTGAAGAAAGAAATTACCGAGTACTATCAGGATTATCAGGTCAGTAAAAATCTGATCGAGCTGCGTAATCTGGTACTCGTTTCAGAGATGATTGTACGTTGTGCCATGCAACGTAAAGAATCCCGTGGCCTGCATTTCACCCTAGATTATCCAGAATTGCTGCCTGAACTACGTAAAACTGTACTAATTCCACCAAGTTTTGAAGTAGAAACTCCTTTGGTGAATGCTTAAAGATATAAATAAGGCAGATCATATTTTTAAATGTTATCTGCCTTTTCTTTGGTTGTGATTTTTTTAAGTTTTTAGAATAATCAGGTTATTTAAATAAAGCATATGATTTGTATGAGTTAATCAGCATTTTAAGGAGTGTATGGGTTCTTTACGTGGTGGAACCGAATAGGTCGCTGTCACATGGGCAACCGGCTCTTCCTGATCAATCGAATAAATCCAAACTTCTCCCACAATGAGCGCCTTCCCCACTTTCATCAATTTACTTTCCCCTCGCAGATCAACACCACCCGAAGGTTTACGCAGAAAATTGATATTCAAGTTCGTGGTCACTGCAAGGCCAACCAGTCCAATTTCACCGAGGATCGCAATATATAAAGCCAGATCAGCCAAAGTCATCATGGTGGGCCCAGACACCGTGCCGCCGGGACGTAATTCCTGCTCGCTCACTCGATACAGTACGGTTGCACCCTGAGGCACTACAGCTTCGATCTGGCACTTTTCCAAGCTCTGTGGAAATTCCTGCTGTAAAAACTGGATGATTTCTTCTCTTGTACTTTTCATCATGTTTTATCTTCCTGATTTATTCCAATATAGAGATTCTTCCTTGAAATAACTAGAGAAAAGTATGCCAAAAATATCTTTAGAATAAAATTATTTTAAATAAGACAGTGCCTGTTCAAATACCTGATCCGGTGTTTGAGTCGCATCCAGACGTTTAATCCGCTCTGGATGACGCTGGCATAGCGCGGCATATCCGGCGCGAACTTTCTCAAAGAAAGTAACTTTCTCTTGTTCAAATCGATCCAGCGCACCTCGGGCACGGGCGCGATTCATACCCAGTTCAATCGGTGCATCCAGCCAGAACGTAATATCTGGCATACGTTCCACAAAATTTTGATTTAACAGATTCAGCTTGTCTTCACTGAGTCCACGTCCTGCACATTGATAGGCAAAACTGGCATCACTGAAGCGATCACATAAGACAATTTTTCCAGCATTTAAAGCGGGTAAAATCACTTGTGCCAGATGCTGGGCACGTGCCGCATACATCAGCAATAACTCTGTATCATGGCACATCGCTTCTTCGTGGTTTACGGCCAATAACAGCGAACGAATCTGTTCTGCCATTGGTGTGCCACCCGGCTCGCGGGTCAACACGACCTCTTTACCTTGAGCAATAAAATCATCATAGATACGACGAATGAGTGTGGTTTTCCCTACACCCTCAGTGCCTTCAAAGCTGATAAACATGCTCATTCCTTATTTTTTGAACGTAAAACAGAGAGATATTCTTGCACTGCTCTATTGTGGTCTTGCAGACTGCTGCTGAATTTATGCCCACCATTACCCGTTGCAACAAAATAAATATTTTGTGAATTGTCCGGATGCATCGCTGCTTCAATGGCTTTCTTGCTTGGCAAGGCAATCGGTGTCGGTGGTAAGCCAGCCATGGTATAGGTGTTATAAGGTGTTGGAGTGCGTAGATCCTGACGAGTAATATTACCTTTGTAATTCTCACCCATACCATAAATCACGGTTGGATCTGTCTGTAGACGCATACCGATTTTCAAACGGCGTACAAATACACCTGATACCTGTTGTAACTCGCTATCCAGACTGGTTTCTTTTTCAATGATCGATGCCATGATTAGCGCTTCATATTTATTCTGATATGGCAGATCTGAAGCACGTTTTTCCCAAGCCTGATCCAGAGACTTCATCTGGCGCTGATAAAGATCGGTTAGGATCTTGCGATCCGTTTCACCTTTGGCAAAGAAATAGGTATCCGGAGCAAACAGACCTTCAGGATGATTGAATGGAATATTAAGTTCTTTGAGCAATTGATCGGTTGGCAAATTCACCACTTCTTTAGTCACCAGATCATCTTTCTTTAAGGCATCAATCAGCTGTTTAAAGGTCGTGCCTTCGATGACCAGAATCCGGTTCATCTGAGCATTTTCTGCATTGGAAATCATGCCCAGCACTGCACGGATACTCATACCTTGAGGAATTTCATAAACACCCGCCTTCATGGTGTCATGAATCATGATGCGCTGATACAGCTTTAAAATAATCGGAAAGCTGACATAATTTTCTTTGGCCAGCCGATCAATAAATCCAGAATAGGTTTCACCGTTACTAATTGCCAGTAACTGTTTTTGACCTTCTACAGGATAATCTTTCCATAGGCTAGCTTTCAGGATCAACCCTAGAACCAAGAGTATCCCGATTAGAAATAAAACTATCCCTTTCATGAAACCAGGGCGTTTGGCATTATTTTTCTTTTTGGTTTTAGACTTGGAAGCTGACATATTAATAAGGCATCTGATTCAATCGAAGACGGTTAAAAAGTTCAATACAAGCATCTACATTTAAAGCACGCTGCTCAAATTGAGTGGCAATTTTCATCGGACTGAGCGCATTGCAGAAAAACAGACTGTCGATATGGGGAATTTCATCCATTTCCACATCACGCTGCTGACAGATAATGCCCTGATCCTGCATACGTTGCAAAATTTCTGCACGCATCACACCGAAGACGCCATTATAACGAAGTTCTGGTGTAATCCATGTATTGTTTATACGAATGAAGCAATTACTGCTCACCCCTTCAACAATTGTACCCTGCACATCAGTTACCAGTGCTTCCGGCCAGCCATGCTGATCCGCTTCCTGTTTAAGCAACACCTGTTCCAGACGGTTTAAGGTTTTCAGCCCCACCAGATTCGGCATACTGAGGCCAATGGCCTGTTGCAATACACCCGTCTGAATCTGTTCATAACTGAAGTCCTGTACAGTTTTCGGATAATAGAACACCCAAAGATCTGCCGGATGGTCTGGCAGGCTATAACCACGCTGCCCTATACCACGACTCAGTACAATCTTTAAGGTGCCGTTCAGTTCAGCTTCTGATTTCAATAACGCTTGCAAACTTTTTTCAATCAGGTCCAGATCAGCCTGCAAACTTAATTTTTGCTGGCTCATCCTTAAACGGGCTAGATGACGGTCTGCTAACTCGATCCAGTTTCGACAGATGCGAGCGGTAGTAAAGCAGCCATCACCATAATGAAAGGCACGATCCAGCACATCTATATCTTTGACGGGTTGAGCATTTTTTAAATACAGCATGCTTTTAAGGCCTCTCTGGTGACGGATAGAGCGATGAAATATAAGCTCTGTCTATATATCTGTTTTACTCACATAAAATTCGTTTTTAATTATTTTTTATGCAAAAAATCTCCAGCTATTCTTGCCCCATCCAACAAAACAAAGAAACATTTGAGGCAAATATGAACATCCGTAAATTAAAAATTGGGGTATTGACAGCACTTATTTCAGCAACCGCTTTTAGCGTATCTGCAAAAGACTTCCTAAACGTGTCTTATGACCCAACTCGCGAATTGTACGATAACTTTAATAAAGAATTCAGTGCTTACTGGAAAAAATCTACTGGTCAGGATGTGAACTTTAAACAGTCACATGGCGGTTCAGGCAAACAGGCACGTGCTGTCATTGATGGTCTGGATGCGGACGTTGTGACTTTGGCTCTAGCTGCAGACATTGATGAAATCGCTGCTCGTGGCCTGCTACCTAAAGACTGGCAAAAGAAATTCCCACAAAACTCGACACCTTATACCTCAACCATCGTTTTCCTGGTGAAAAAAGGTAATCCTAAAGGCATTAAAGACTGGGGCGATCTGGTGAAACCGGGCGTAGAAATCATTACGCCAAATCCGAAAACTTCTGGTGGTGCGCGCTGGAACTATTTAGCAGCTTGGGCTTGGGCGAAACATCAGCCAGGCGGCAATGATACTAAAGCTCAAGACTTTGTTCGCCAGATCTACAAACAAACTAAAGTACTCGACTCAGGTGCACGTGGTTCAACCACCACTTTTGCTGAACGCGGGATCGGTGATGTATTGCTGGCTTGGGAAAATGAAGCACATCTGGCGATTCGTGAAAGCCTGGCAAGTTTGAAATCATCACCCCTTCTTTGTCGATTCTGGCTGAGCCACCAGTGGCAATCGTTGAAAAGAATGCTAAAAAAGATGGTAATGAAAATCTGGCTAAAGCTTATTTGAACTACCTGTACTCACCTGCGGGTCAAACGGTTGCTGCAAAGAATTTCTACCGTCCACGTAATGCGGCAGTATTAAAACAATACAACAATGTCTTTAAGTCGCTGAAGCTGGTGACCATTGATAAAGAGTTTGGTGGCTGGGACAAGGTACAGAAAAAACACTTTGCCAATGGCGGTATCTTTGACCAGATCGTAAAGGCAAATAGCACAAAATCGTAATAATAAATGTCTATGCAATGGTCTTATTGAATAAGGCCATTGTTGTTTCAAATACTTATAAAACCTTTTATCTTATATTTTCATATAAAATTCATTTTTAATTATTTTTTATGCATAAAGAATAGGTTTATTCTTCACTCATGTTACAAAACGTGTAAGAGTTTGAGGTTCACATGAGCATTTCAACAAAACTAAAACTAGGGGTTCTTGCTGCTGTTATTTCAGCAACTTCGTTTTCTGCTGCAGCACGCGACTTTTTGAATGTCTCTTATGATCCGACGCGTGAACTCTATGAAGACGTCAACAAAGAATTTGGTAAATACTGGAAAAGCCGTACTGGCCAAAGTATTAACTTTAAACAGTCACATGGTGGTTCAGGTAAACAGGCGCGTGCCGTGATTGATGGTCTGGATGCCGATGTCGTAACTTTGGCATTAGCCGCTGACATTGATGTACTGGTCGAAAAAGCCAAACTGTTACCTGCAGACTGGCAGAAAAAACTACCACAAAACTCAACACCATACACTTCTACCATCGTATTCCTGGTACGTAAAGGCAATCCAAAGGGCATCAAGGATTGGGGTGATCTGGTAAAACCGGGTGTAGCGATTATTACACCAAATCCTAAAACTTCAGGCGGTGCACGCTGGAACTATTTAGCAGCTTGGGTATATGCCAAACATTTACCGGGTGGTAACGACAAAACTGCACAAGAATTTGTTCGTAAAATCTATAAACAAACCAAAGTACTTGACTCAGGCGCCCGTGGTTCAACCACCACTTTTGCTGAACGTGGTATCGGTGACGTATTACTGGCGTGGGAAAATGAAGCACATTTAGCCCTTCGTGAACAACCGGGCAAGTTTGAAATTGTGACTCCTTCCCTGTCAATTCTGGCTGAGCCACCCGTGGCGATTGTTGAAAAGAATGCCAATAAAAAAGGCAACAAATACCTGGCCCAAGGTTATCTGAACTTCCTGTACTCACCACTGGGTCAGGAAATCTCAGCACGTAACTTCTATCGCCCACGTAATGAAAAAGTACTGGCGAAATACAGCCAAGTCTTTAAGCCATTAAAACTGGTAACTATTGATCAGGAGTTTGGTGGCTGGGATAAAGTACAGAAAGCCCACTTTGAAAATGGTGGTGTTTTTGACCAGATCGTTAAAGCTAACAGCGCAAAAAAATAATTTAAGCTGATTTCATACAGGAGCATCGACATGACTCATACGCTTATTGTTCCCGGTGTAGGTGGCAGTGAATACAATCACTGGCAAACCTGCCTGCAACACCGGCTCATGCGTTGCTCCCGTGTGCAGCAAAAAGACTGGAATCATCCGGTACTGGATGTATGGGTCGCAGAATTTGTTAAAACCCTGCAAGCCATTCCAGATGATGTACAAATTGTGGCACATAGCTTTGGCTGTTTGACCAGCGTGGCAGCACTGGCCCAGCATCCTGAACTGAATACTAAAGTCAAAAATCTGGTGCTGGTTGCACCTGCCAATCCGGTACGTTTTGGGGAAAATGGTTTTGCCCGTGATAGCCAGACAGATTACAGTGCCTATTTTCAGCAGCTCAAGATTCAGGCTCCAACGACTTTGCTGATCAGTGAAAATGATCCTTGGCTGAGTTTTGAAGATGCCCAGGTTCTGGCGAAAGCCTGGAAGATCAAACCGATTAATCTGGGAGCTGTAGGTCATGTCAATGTTGCTTCCGGTTTTGGTCCTTTCCCTGAAATTGAACAATATTTGATTTCAGAAAAGGCTATGCACCATATCAGCAAAGTTGATGAGAGCAAGTATTATTTTAAATTTGCATTTTAGTCCCTGCAAATTATGCTTGTGCCGATTCTATTTTCTAATTTTCGCTGGTTAACTTTAACCAGCATTCTCTCTTTTGAGGAGTAATCATGTCGCAGCGATCCCGAGTGCTGCCAGGATTTGGTCTTTCTCTAGGCTTTACCCTAGCGTATTTGTCATTAATCGTTCTGATCCCGCTATCTGCCGTTTTTATTAAATCACTCGGCATTGGCTGGGAAGGCTTATGGGAAATCCTGAGCTCTGAACGTATCTTGAAATCATTACAGCTAAGCTTCAGTTCAGCCATTATTGCTGCTTTGATTAATGTAGTTTTTGGCCTGTTATTGGCATGGTGTCTGGTGCGTTATAGCTTTCCGGGTAAACGTATTGTCGATGCACTGGTCGATCTGCCTTTTGCCCTGCCAACCGCAGTTGCCGGTATTGCTCTGACTTCTTTATATGCACCGACTGGCTGGATTGGTCAGTATTTAGATCCAATCGGCATCAAGGTGGCTTATACCCCGATCGGTATTACCCTGGCCTTGATCTTTATCGGTATTCCTTTTGTGGTCCGTACGGTACAGCCAGTTCTTTCTGATTTAGAAACTGAACTGGAAGAAGCGGCTTCTGCACTCGGTGCAAACCGTTTTCAGATTGTCACCAAAGTCATTTCCCCGATTCTGCTGCCAGCACTGATCACAGGTTTTGCATTGGCTTTTGCACGTGGTGTCGGTGAATATGGCTCGGTGATCTTCATTGCCGGTAATCAGCCCTTTGAAACTGAAATTGCACCCTTAATGATTATTTCCCGTCTGGAAGAATATGACTATGCAGGTGCGACCACAATTGCTGTAGTGATGCTGCTCATTTCCTTTGTAATGCTCTTCCTGATTAACTTATTGCAAGCTTGGGCGAGCCGCCGTACCGGGAGAACTGCACGATGAGTTTAAATACCAACAGCAATGCGCTGGCTGAAAAGCTGCAATCCCGCGATGCGACTCGTGAGCCGACCTGGGTACGTTATACCCTGATTGCGATTGCACTGATCTTCTTTTTAAGCTGCCTGATCCTGCCTTTGGTTCTGGTCTTTGTTGAAGCATTTAAACAAGGGGTTGGCGTATATACGCAAGCCCTTGTTCATCCAGATACTTTATCTGCGGTCAAACTGACTTTACTAACGGCTGTGATCGCGGTACCAATGAATGTAATATTCGGCGTAGCTGCAGCCTGGTCAGTAGCGAAGTTTAACTTCCCTGGTAAGTCAATTTTAACCACCATTATCGATATGCCTTTCTCAGTATCACCTGTTATTGCAGGTTTGATGCTGGTACTGATTTTCGGTACTCAAGGCTGGATGGGTGGCTGGTTGATGGATAATGACATCAAGATCCTTTACGCCGTTCCTGCGATTGTTCTAGCAACGATCTTCATTACCGTACCTTTTGTAGCACGTGAGCTGATCCCTTTAATGGAAGCGCAAGGTACTGAAGAAGAAGAAGCTGCGATTGTACTCGGTGCATCTGGCTGGCAAACCTTCTGGAAAGTGACCCTGCCAAATATCAAATGGGGTCTGATTTACGGCGTAATTCTGTGTAATGCCCGCGCCATGGGTGAGTTCGGTGCAGTATCAGTGGTTTCTGGCCATATTCGTGGTGAAACCAATACTTTGCCGCTACACGTCGAAATTCTATATAACGAATATACCTTTAGCGCTGCGTTTGCCGTGTCATCGCTCCTGGCTCTCCTCGCAATTGTGACTCTGGTTCTGAAAACCTGGGTAGAACTGCGCCAGGAAAAACAAGACAAACGTAATGACGATTCAACAGTTTCTTAAGGAATGCCCACATGAGTATTCAAGTTAAAAATATTGAAAAACACTTTGGTGCATTCCATGCACTGAAAAACATTTCCCTGGATTTCCCGGATGGTCAGCTGGTTGCCCTACTTGGTCCTTCAGGCTGCGGTAAAACAACTCTACTGCGTATTATTGCAGGTCTGGAATCTGCTGACGGTGGTCAGGTAATTCTGGAAGGTCAGGATGCAACCAATGTTCACGTTCGTGAACGTGAAGTGGGTTTTGTATTCCAGCACTATGCCCTGTTCCGTCACATGACTGTGTTTGACAACGTGGCATTTGGTCTACGTGTCCGTCCACGCTCTACTCGTCCATCAGAAGCTGAAATTAAAAAACGCGTGACCCGCTTGCTTGATCTGGTACAACTTGGCTTCCTGGCTGACCGTTATCCGGCTCAGCTTTCTGGTGGTCAGCGTCAACGTATTGCACTTGCTCGTGCACTAGCCGTTGAGCCACGTGTCTTGTTACTAGATGAACCGTTCGGCGCACTAGATGCCAAAGTCCGTAAAGAACTACGTCGCTGGTTACGTACCCTGCATGATGAACTGCACATTACTTCAATTTTCGTCACTCACGATCAGGAAGAAGCCTTAGAAGTTGCTGATCAGATCGTGGTGATGAACAAAGGCAATGTGGAACAGATCGGTTCACCACGTGAAGTGTATGAAACACCGAAAACACCATTCGTGTTTGACTTCCTGGGACAAGCCAACCGCTTTGAAGGCCAGAATAATGGCGGCATACTTCAGCTAGGTGAAGACCGTATCCAGTTCGATGCCGCCAAACAGGCAGCTCAGGGTAATGTCATTGTCTTCGCTCGCCCGGATGAACTGCGTATTCATGCCCAACCACAAGAGAATGCGATTCAGGCCACGTTTATTCGTGAACTCTGGATTGCAGGAAAAGTCGTTGCAGAATTGAATGACCGCCAAGGCAATCTGATTGAAATTTCACTGACACCAGAAGAAGCCCGCGCTCATCAATTCCGTCCGGATCAAACTGTTTGGTTGAGTGCATTAAATCTGCATTTATTTGAAAACCAGGTCGCGTAAGACTGCAAGATGGGGCTTTAAAATGCCCCATCCTCTTATAGGATAAAGAATTATGAATTTCCAACAATTAAGAATTATTCGAGAAACTGTTAGACAGAATTTTAATTTAACTGAAGCTTCTGCCGCGCTTTACACTTCGCAGTCAGGTGTCAGTAAGCATATTAAAGACCTGGAAGATGAACTTGGTGTACAGTTGTTTATCCGTAAAGGTAAACGCTTATTAGGATTAACTGAACCAGGCCAGGCACTTCTTGGCATTGTAGAGCGTATGCTGGTTGATGCAGACAATATCAAACGTCTTGCAGATGACTTTAACAAGGTCGATGAAGGTACATTAACGATTGCAACGACACATACTCAAGCACGTTATGTACTGCCACCAATCGTAAATCAGTTCAAAAAAGAATTTCCGAAAGTTCATCTGATTTTGCAACAAGCCAGTCCAATGGAAATTACCGAAATGCTTCTTCAGGGTGAAGCAGATATCGGGATTGCGACTGAGGCCTTAACGACTGAAGAAAATCTGGCGAGTGTGCCTTATTATAACTGGCAGCACAGTATTATTACGCCGCAAAATCACCCGTTAAATAGCAAAGAACAGGTTCGTATTGAAGACCTCGCTGGCTATCCGATTATTACTTATCACGGTGGCTTTACTGGCCGTTCTAAAATCGACTCAGCCTTTGAAGAAGCCGGTGTGGATGTGGATATTGTCATGTCAGCTCTGGATGCCGATGTGATTAAAACTTATGTAGAACTCAACATGGGTGTCGGCATTGTCAATGATCTGGCTTATGATCCAGAACGTGACTATCGTCTGAAACAGATTAAAACTGATATTTTTGGAGTAAATACTACCTGGATCGCAGTACGTAAAGGCCACTTATTACGTGGTTATGGTTATGAGTTTATTTCTTTATGCTCACCAGATGCAGATATCAAGGCACTGAAAAAAGTGGCTTATCCAGATGAATAATATGGATTATGCTTTCTAAATTGAAGAGGCGTATTGCCTCTTTTTTTAATTTTAACAGTAGATTATTTCATTAAAAATCAAACATAATCACAGTATAATTCAATAAATAAATTATATTAATGATGAGCTACAAATTTTCCCTCTTGGGATATGGACTGATTTTTTCCGGGACAAGTTTTGCTGCCGCTTTTGAGCAATCCAATCAAACTATCCAGTCCTTTTTTGAAAAGGATCATTATGCTGAAGTCTCATTTGCCTGGACGAATCCTAATGTTAGCGGTCAAGTACAGCATACCGAAATATTAGAACAATTAGGTATTCAGGATTTTTCTACGGGTCAGCTTGCGAATAATCAGCTGGTTGCGAATGCTGCATTAAAATTACAGCTTCATCCACAGATCTCTTGGGGTCTTATTTACGATCAGCCTTTCCATGTGGATGTTGCATATCAATATAGTCCAGTTTTTGCAGGTGAGCCTACAGAGATTGAAGCAGCCGATATTGAGTTTGATAGTTATAATCTGACTTCCATTCTTGGTTATCAGCCTGATCCCAACTGGAATCTCTATGCAGGACTAAGTTATCAGACCTTAGAAGGTAATCTAAGTTTGGCAGGAGAATCTTTTTCTGTCTTTAATGGTTATCACGTTCAGCTTGAACAAAATGCTGCCTGGGGTTGGCTCGCTGGAATGAGCTATCAAATTCCTGAGTATTTCTTTAGAACTGCGTTAACTTATCGTTCAGCCATAAATCTTCAACTGCAAATCACAGAATCACTTACAGTCGGCACACCTACGTCCAGCTTTACCCACGTGCAAACACCTCAATCCATTAATTTTGATTTTCAGACTGGGCTTCCCTCTCAGAATATTTTTTATGCGGGTTTACGCTGGGTAAATTGGCAAGATTTTGTTATTCAACCGCCGAAATTCAGTGCAGTGATTGATTATGCCGCCCTAGAATTTCCTAAAGTGAAAGATATCAAGATGATCGATTATCAGGAGGATCAATGGTCTGCTAAATTTGGAATCGCCCATCAATGGCCTTCTTCTATGATTAATTCTTTTGAAATTCTATGGGACTCAGGTACAGGAAATCCAGCTTCTACCTTAAATCCGAGTGACGGCTATTGGGGAGTGGGTTTGGGCTATTTTCAGAATTTTCAAAAACACTGGGATATTGCTACAGGACTGTATTATCTAAAATTCCAGAAGCCTAAAACAGATACAAACGCTGCTATACCCCAGTTCGTGGGCTTATCCGCAGTAGATGATAACGATGTTTGGGTGGTCGGTATGAAGTTGGGCTATCATTTTCAATAGCTTTTAATAAATAAAAAAACGAGCCGAAGCTCGTTTTTTTATTAGGTTTAGCAGCTCTGATTTAGAAGCGGAAGCTTACACCCAGTTTTGCTACTGGAAGCCATTCGTATTTATTATCTTCACGAATTTCACGTTCTTCATCTCTTACAGCTTGTTCAAATTCAGCTTGACGCGCTTCTACAGTTCCTTCACTTACTAAATTAACGCGTGGGTTACCATTATAATATGCACCTAGCTCGCCAAATACACCCCAACGGTTAGTGATTGCTGGAGAGAAACCAATACCTACATACGGTGCAATATTATTTTTGTAGGATAATTGACCATTCAGTCGTACCCCATCTGCACCAGCTGTAAAATCTCGGCCATTTACTGTAAAACCACGCTCTGGATCTACTCGACGATCGATATCATAGTCATTATCAATATATGCTACACCGGCAGCCATATAGAACCAGTTCGCCCAAGGACGAATCTCAGCGTTCAAATAAGTCAGATTATTATCCATATCTAGGTCATATTTAGAACCGTTGATTGATAAATCATCTGACCATGAAATATCACCACCATTATAACCTAGAGTAACACCGACATAAGGGTTAGCATTCCAAGAGATCGCGCCACCATAACCGGTAGTACCGACTTCAGCACGAACAGCTGCAGGTTTAAAGAAAGAGAATTCAGCTACGCCTTCATCTGTTACAATTGTTTCATCAGCAGCCATGGCAGAACCAGCTGTGGCAGCTAGAACGGATACTGCTAAAAGTTGATATAAAGCTTTCATTATTTCTCTCCTCAAAAGAACTTTTTTTTCATCATTAGTTATTCGTGATGAGCTCAATATAAAGGAGCCAATGAATATTTTTTATTCGTGTTTTGCTGAGCTTTTGTTATTTTTTGATACATATTAATTTTTCTTGTTGAATGATAAGCCTTTTTTAAACAATGTTTGTACATATCTAAAATACGAAAAGGATACTAATCACTTTACTTGCGAATTTAATTCAGGACCCTTCCTAGTTTTCCATCTTTTTAGAGCAATATAGTGTAAAATATCGGAAATTTTTTTCTGGAAGGAAGATCATGTCTCAGCTTTCAACAATCATTGAACAAGCGTTTGAAGACCGTGCGAATTTCACAGCAGCAGACTGTCCTGCTGAAATCCGTCAAGCAGTTGAGGAAGTAATTGCTGGCCTGGACAATGGTACTTTACGTGTTGCTGAAAAAATCGAAGGTGAATGGGTTGTTCATCAATGGATTAAGAAAGCGGTATTGTTATCATTTAAATTAAACGATAACAAACCAATGGAAGCTTGTGATCTTCGCTTCTACGACAAAGTAGATACTAAATTCTCTGACTGGACTGACGAGCAGTTTAAAGCTGCTGGCGTACGTGTTGTTCCTCCTGCAGTAGCACGTAAAGGTTCTTTCCAGGCGAAAAACGTGGTATTGATGCCTTCTTATGTGAACATCGGTGCTTATGTAGATGAAGGTACAATGGTTGATACTTGGGCAACTGTAGGTTCATGTGCTCAAATTGGTAAAAATGTTCACTTGTCTGGTGGTGTAGGGATCGGTGGTGTTCTTGAACCGCTTCAAGCTAATCCAACTATTATTGAAGACAACTGTTTCATCGGTGCACGTTCTGAAATCGTTGAAGGCGTAATCGTTGAAGAAGGTTCTGTCATTTCAATGGGCGTATTCATTGGTCAATCTACCAAGATTTATGACCGTGAAACTGGCGAAATCCATTATGGCCGCGTACCTGCTGGTTCTGTTGTGGTATCAGGCAGCCTGCCATCTAAATGCGGTAAATACAGCTTATATGCAGCTGTAATCGTGAAAAAAGTAGATGCGAAAACTCGTGCTAAAACTAGCCTGAACGATCTGCTTCGCGAAGACTAAGATGTCTTAACCTAGAGGACACATTTGTGTTCCCCGGAGCTTCAACCGCTCCTCGTCTCTACGGTCAGCAATGATCGTAGGGATTTTTATTTTTATACATTGTTATTTATTTTTCAGTGGTTAATGTTGTTATGAATACGCTCCGATCTTCCGCAATTCCAGTTTCTGATCCGTCTGCGGGCTTACGCATTACGGAGATCTTCTATTCATTACAAGGTGAAGCCAATACTGCAGGTTTACCTACCGTATTTATCCGCTTAACCGGCTGTCCACTGCGCTGTACCTATTGTGATACTACCTATTCTTTTGAAGGTGGCGAGCGCAAATCTTTAGATGACATCATCCAGACCACGCTTGATTTTAAAACGCCTTATGTCTGTGTGACCGGAGGTGAACCATTGGCGCAACCGAACGCCCTGCCTTTGATGCAGCGACTTGCAGATTTAGGCTGTGAAGTCTCTTTAGAAACCAGCGGTGCGTTAGATGTTTCTAAAGTGGATACACGTGTATCCAAAGTTCTGGATTTAAAAACACCAACTTCAGGTGAAGTTGCACGAAATTTGCTTACAAATCTGGATCATTTGACTCAGCATGACCAGATTAAGTTTGTGATCTGTAATCGTGAAGATTATGAATGGTCAAAACAGCAGGTAGAACAGTACCAGTTGAATGAAAAAGTCAGTACGGTCTGGTTCTCCCCTGCCTTTGCAGTTGAAAAAGGAGCTGCGCGCTTGCCACAATTGGCACGTGATCTGGCTCAATGGATTTTAGAAGACCATCTCCCTGTTCGTTTCCAGCTGCAGCTGCATAAGTTGTTATGGAATGATGAAACTGGTCGTTAATTTTTGTAAATTTACTATATTGGAGTATTTGTTATGCGCCCTCGTGCCATTGTATTGTTATCTGGCGGATTAGATTCAACAACCTGTCTGGCTTGGGCGCAGGCACGCTATGAATGTATCGCACTAAGTTTTATGTATGGCCAACGCTCTACTACAGAACTTGATGCAGCTCGTGCGCTGGCTCAACGCTCGGGTGTAGAACATCGTGTCATCAATATTGATTTAGGTAACCTGGGCGGCTCAGCCCTTACTGATCATAGCATTGAGGTACCAGACCAATTGCAGGAAGGTATTCCGGTAACCTATGTGCCTGCACGAAATACCATCTTCTTATCTTATGCTTTGGCTGCTGCAGAAGTGTTCGGTGCTGAGGCAATTGTGATCGGTATTAATGCAGTGGATTATTCAGGTTATCCAGACTGTCGCCCGGAATTTATTGAAGCTTTTGCCAACATGGCACGCCTTGCAACCAAGGTTGGTGTTGAAGGTCAAGCCCTGAAATTTGAAACACCTTTGTTACATTTATCCAAAGCAAATATCATTCGCTTAGGCCTAGAACATGGCGTAGACTACAGTCAAACGGTATCTTGCTACCAAGCAGATGCCCAAGGACGTGCGTGTGGAACATGTGACAGTTGTCGTTTACGCAAGCAAGGTTTTGCTGATGCAGGTGTTGAAGACCCGACACGTTATTACCTTTAAAATCGATCAAGGTTATAAATCCATATTATGAATATTAAAGCCAAATTACTTGCGACTAGCCTACTCTCTTTGTCTGCCCTATTTTCAACTGCATCTTTTGCAAATAATGATCAAGCTAAGGCAAAAGCAGAATTTGAGGCGATGAAAAAAGAATATACAACTGCCATGAAAAATGCTGGAAGCAGTTCAAATGTACGTGACGGTTTAATTAAAGCCTGTGCTATTCCATACAAACAGGCAGTGAAGTACAAAAAACTGACTCAGTCTGATGTGAACAAGCTTTGTACATGTGAAGTAGATGCGGAAGGTAAATTGACTCAAGCCCAAAAATGGCAGATTCAAAGCACCATTAACCAGAAGAAAAACCCTGCTACTTTAGACTTTGTTAAAAAACAAAGCCAGAACGTGCAGTCTTGTGTAGGCCCACAGCTCGCAGGTAAATTAAATTCACTTGCTGCAGAAGCCAATAAAGCCACTCAAAAGAAATAATCCTGACGGATGTTTTTCTAGGATAAGCCACTATAATGTGGCTTATTTTTTTGAAAAAATTTAGAAAAATTGGAGAGACCATGTCTGAGATCAGCTTACCTGAGCACACTTTTTCAACCACTACAGGTGAAATTAATCTAGCCCAATTAAATGCAGAATGGCTGGTGATCTATTTTTATCCTAAAGATTCGACACCTGGCTGTACTACTCAGGCAGTCGGTTTCTCTTGTTTAAAAGATCAGTTCGATGCACTCAATACGACTATTCTGGGCGTATCACGTGATTCGGTTAAAGCGCACCAGAACTTTACTGAAAAACAGAATCTGACTATCAATCTGATCAGTGATAAAGAGGAAGTGTTATGCAAACACTTTGATGTCATTAAAGAAAAGAATATGTATGGCAAGAAAGTCATGGGCATTGAACGCTCTACCTTCATTTTCCATAATGGCAAGCTGGTCAAAGAATACCGCAAGGTAAAAGCTGCTGGCCATGCTGAACAGGTTTTAGAAGATTTGAAAGCATTACAAGCTGCTTAAGATCTTTCATAAAATCAAAAAAGGCATGAATAGAAATATCATGCCTTTTTCTTTAGAGGTACTACAAAGAATACTTCAGTTCACTAAAGAAACTGCAATCGACCACATTACACAGCCAATGAGTACATCCAGTATTTTCCAGGCTTTTGGACGCTGAAAAATAGGTTGCAAATAACGTGCTGCATAGCCCAGTCCAAAAAAGAATACAAAGGACGCACTAATCGCTCCCAAGGCAAATTGTATCTGCGCATTGGAATATTGGGTGGAGATAGAACCAATCAAGACCAGTGCATCCAGATAAACATGCGGATTGAGCCAGGTCAGCATCAAACAGATCAGCAAAACTTTATATAAAGAAGGCACATCTTTTTGATCTGTGTCCAGACGCTGCTCATTCTTCCAGGCCTGATAAAAATGCTGAGCGCCATAGATCGCCAGAAAAGTTGCACCCAGATATTTCGCCATATTGATCCAGTGTGGATTAACCAGCATTAATTGTGAAAATCCCAGAACACCGGCAAAAATCAATATTGCATCAGACAATGCACAACATATACAGATTGCAAAGACATACTGCTGTTTCAAGCCCTGTTTTAATACAAAAGCATTTTGTGCACCAATGGCAATAATCAGGCTAAAGCCTACCGCCAGACCTTGTATATATGCATTTAACATTGGAATATCATGGAATTATAAAGATGAAGGTCATTATCTATGTTATTCTTTTCAATTAAATATAATTAAGAAAATATCATTCAGACTAAATTTTATTTAGGTAAGCTATGCCACTTAATTCTAAAAACTGTGGTGCTTTTCTGGCTGTTGCAGAAACCCAAAGCTTTGATGCTGCCGCAAAAGTATTAAATATAACGGCTTCGGCAGTCACTTTAAGAGTGCAAAATCTGGAAAGAGATCTGGGGCAAGTTCTGGTACTACGTGAGCGTCCTTGTAAAGTGACCAATGCCGGTCAAACCTTACTGAATTATTTGCAGCATCAACGCCTGTTGCAGCAGCAATTGATCCAGCAATTAAATGGTCAAAATAAAGCAGAATTCAGCTCGATTCATATTGCGGTAAATGCAGATTCACTCGCGACCTGGTTATTTCCCTGTCTGAACACCACCCTGCTTGCAGAGAAAATCACTTTGAATCTTCAGGTCGCTGTTCAAAGTGAAACTCATAAGCTTCTAGAGCAGGGTCAAGTCAATGCCTGCATTAGCAGTGAGAGTGAAGCCATGCCGGGCTGTAAGGCTCATTTTATTGGACAGATGCATTATAGAATGGTCGCAACACCTGCTTTTGTGCATTCCTGGTTTAAACAAGGCATTCACCGGGAATCACTGCGTAAGGCACCCGCTGTGATTTATAATGATCAGGATCATTTACATAGCCATCTACTGTTGGCTCAATTTGGCTTAAACCAGCAATGTTTTCCTTTTCACTATATCCCCTCCTCGACCGCCTTTGCGGATGCTATTTTTTCAGGATTAGGATATGGTTTGGTGCCGGACTATCAAATTGCGGACCGGATTCAAAATGGGACACTGATCGAAATACTGCCTGAATGCAGCTGTGATGTACCTTTATATTGGCATCACTGGAAACAGCAGTCTCCCGCTCTAAAACAGTTAACCAAAGTCATTCTGGAACAGGCAGAACAGTGCATGAATAGTCCAATTCAATAAACAGTTCTATATGTCCTGCCGAATTCACAGAAATTGAATATCACATTATTGGGTTTTCCACTGCCCCATTAAATGAATATTAACCTTTTCACCTACGCCTGCAGTGGCCTTCTTCATCCCAAAATCTGAGCGATTAATTACCGTAGTAGATTTCACATCGAGTAGATTAGGATTAGCCTTGTTCGGTGTCAGCGTGGTATCGAATACCACTGGTCGAGTAACACCTCTTAATGTTAGTTGCCCCATAACCTGATAACGATTCGTACCATTTGGCTTAAACTGCGTACTTTTGAAATTGACTGTTTTATAGCGCGATGCATGAAACAGGTCCTCACCCATAATCATATTTTTAAGGCTAGGTTTGGAAACTTTCAGGCTATCCACCTGCATAGTGAACTCAGTAGATGACTGTTGTGGCCGATCGGGATCAAACTGCATGGTTGCCTTGAACTCTTGAAAATTTCCCTTTACCACATTCAAACCCAAGGAGTTAATGCTAAAGCCGACACTACTTTGAGGCGTCAATGTCCAGCTTTTAGCATACGCAGCCGATATACACATAGCAGATAAAGCACCTGCATAAGCTATATTTTTCAGGAATAGATTCATTGTGTTCATCCTTAACAATCAAATGAACTCACTACCTTAAAACGGTTTCAGCCCAGATTTGTTTTATCATTTAGTTCAAACTTGTTGACCAATTGTTGATAAATCTCATTATTTTTAAATTTATGTAAAAACTCACTAGTGCCTAAAGGAAAAGCTGATTCCACCACTTCACCGCGATAATACGCTTCACGTAAAGGAGTGGCGGATATAGCGCCGACCAAGCTATCCAGTTCCACCATTTCCCATTCCGGGAACAAACTTAAATAATAAGAAGATTCATCTTTAAAGTGTCCAATTAGACCAACTTTTGCTTCTGCTTCAACTACTTCAGACACCAACGATTTCACCAGTTTTTGCCATTTTTCATCATTATAGACATCAATGACATGGACAAATTTAATGCGCTTCTGATCTGCTTCAGAAAAATTCGACAGGATCATTTCTTCACGTTCAGTGGCCAGAAATGGATTTTTAATATTGCGTTCTTGCTGTGCTGAGCCTAATGCCAGAATCACCTGCTGGCTCTGCTGCAAGGCAATTTTAATCGTTTGCATATGGGCTAGATGGAAAGGTTGAAAACGACCAATAAACACCAGGTAATCAAATTTATACTTCATAGCACATCTTACTTTTATGAACGCATCAGTTATGCCGCAGGGAAGTTTTTGCGACATAATAAGCGCCAATAAATTCATATTAATAAAGCAAGGATAGTACGATGACACTGAGCTGTATTCAACAACCGCATCAGCATTTAAATGCGAATTTAGACAATGGCGTACTGACCTTAGCCATTCACCGTCCTGAGGCAAAAAATGCGCTTTACGGCGAACTATATCTATGGATCGCACAGGCACTGGATGAAGCAGATCAGGATAGTAGTGTGCGTGTCGTGATTCTACGTGGTCAAGACGCAGACTTTAGTGCCGGCAATGACATGCAGGACTTCATGAAGTTTATTCAGACGCCTCTGCAAGGTAAGGCTGGTGATACCCCTCCTTTTGTCCTGTTGAAGTCCGCTGCAAAATTTTCCAAGCCTTTAATTGCTGCCGTTCGTGGTGTGGCGATTGGGATCGGGGTAACGATTCTGCTGCATGCTGATCTGGTTTATAGTGACAATACTGCCCTGTTCCAGATTCCATTTGTTAGCCTTGGCCTGTCGCCTGAAGGCGCTTCAAGTAAACTGTTAGTACAACAAGCGGGTTATCATAAAGCGGCTGAGTTACTGCTTACTGCACAGCGATTTAATAGTGAAAAAGCATTGGGTGCAGGTCTGGTAAATAGCATTGAGGAAGACGCCTATGCCGCTGCTGAAAAACAGGCAAAAATTCTTGCCGCTTTACCCCTGGCTTCTATTAAACAAACCAAAGCACTGATGAAGCATAATCTGGCTGAAATTATCGAGTGTATTGATGATGAAGCGGAGATCTTTATGAAACGTGTGGGTTCACCTGAAATGACGGAAGCCGTTCAGGCGTTTATGCAAAAACGGAAACCTGATTTCACACAATTCAACTAATTCTGAAACTTATCTTTTAATTGAGGCAGTTTAGACTGCCTCAATCTTTTATTTTTTTGAAAGAATCTAGCTTATGACTAATGAAAACTCCCAAACGACTTCTCAAACAACCGATAGTTCAAATCCTGAAAAGAAACGTTACTACGAACCTGCACCTCAGGATATTGATGTAGACAATTTCCGAAAGGTCATCGAAAGCCGACGTTCTGTACGTAAATTCACTAAAAAGCCAATTCCTGCCGAGGTCCTCGATGCCTGTCTGGATTTGGCCTTGCTGGCACCAAACTCTTCAAACCTGCAGCCGTGGACATTTTATGTGGTGCAGAACCCATCCAAGAAAAAACGTCTGGTTAAAGCATGTATGAGCCAGCTTGCTGCTAAAACAGCTTCAGAACTGATTGTCTGTGTGGCACGTACTGACCGTGTAGATGAAATGGCAAAACTGAATATCAGCGAGTTTCCATTTCCTGAGGCTCCACCAGCCATTAAAAAGTACTATAAGTACATTCCATACAACTACAAAACGGGTTATTTAAATGCCTTTGGTAACTTTAAGAAAGTTGCTTTCAAAGTAGCACGTACACTCGATAAACAAATGCCGGTTTCCGCATTTAGTCCTGCCGATGCCAAACTATGGGCAAGTAAAACCACAGCATTAGCCTGTGAAAACCTGGTACTGGCTTTACGTGCTTATGGTTTTGATAGCTGTATGATGGAAGGTTTCGATGAACCAATGGTTCGTGAAATTCTGGACCTGAATGATCAGCAATATCCGGTGATGGTGATTGGTGCTGGTGAACGTGCCAAAGATGGCGTGTTCTTCCCGCAGTATCGTTTTGATCGAGAGCTGTTTATTCAGAAGGTTTGAGTTTAAAAATAGTATTTAAAGGATTTAAGAATATTAATTTACTTAATATTTGATGACATGGATGTCGCTTAATTAAGTATATTAACCCGAATCCTGCTTAAGCCGATGACTTCATAATTTGAATTGTTGGCTTATTTTTATGGATCAGTTGATATGCACACAAGGACGCGTAAATCCCTCCTAATAATAAAAGCAGATTGGGTGTTTTTAATATATAGACGGCACATCAACACTAATGCACCGTCGGTTTATATCACTTCTAAAATTTAAACTTTTATATCTAAGAGCTGTATAAATTCAAATGCCGGTTCTTCATAAGGATGACTGTCTTTTAGAGCCTTAGCCACTTCAACAGCCTTTTCATCAGGTACAAGAATTTCGACCCGCCATTCTTCCACATTTTCCAACTGGCCAATTTCCCCAATATGAGGATCTGCGCCTTGCTGCGGCTTAAATTGTCCAGTTCCCAGCACTTGCCAGGCACAGTCGGTATATTCACCAATCCCACCCGCACCTGCTGCAAAGATGGCCTTCTTGGTTTCCTCCAGGTTTTCATCTGGTACGTAATAAATCAGTTTAAGCATATATCCCTACAAGTTTTTCAAGCATTTACCGTATTGTTAAGGGCTTCGGTAATAATATTCAATGCTGGATTTTGAGAGTTCTTGTTAAATGTTGCATATAGTTCTACCTGGGGTAAAGGTCGATCTGTCTGGATCACTTTCACTTCATCATTCAGGAAACGTAATAAATAATCGGGAGCAAAACTAAAACCCATACCCATATTGATCAGGTTAATATGCTGTAGCACATTGGTCGCCCACAGCACCTGATCGTGCTTTAGCTGATCAAAGGACATCAAAGCATTCAGTCTTTCGTAAAATACAGGTGATGCATTCTGATCACACATAATAATCGTATGATTTTTCAGTTCTTGTAATTTCAGTATTCGATCGGTTGGGTGCAAATGCTTGGCTGCAACCAAGTGAATTTGCTCCGTCAATAAATGAATATTGTCAAAATCTGGATGATCTAGCTGAAAACGGGTAATACTTAGATCTAGTTCGGCGTTTTTCAGACGTTGAAGCTGTTCCAGACAGAACAGGCTATGCAGATGATTTTTTAAATCTGGCATGGTCTTTTTAAGCTTGGCCAAAATATGTGGCATGACTTTTAGTTCGGCAACATTCAGAAAACCAATATAAATCTGGTTATTTTTCTGCTGGGCCACCTGTCGTGCTGACGCAACAGCCAATTTGGCATTTTCCAGAGCTTTTTCTGCATAGGCTAAAAAGGCCTTGCCTTCATCAGTTAAATGTATTTTCCGTGAAGAACGCTCAAACAGGTTAACGCCAACTTCCTGCTCCAGATCTTTAATCTGCTGGCTTAAAGAAGGTTGAGCCGTAAACAGCTTTTCAGCAGCCCTAGTGAAACTCTGCTCCTGCGCCACAGTAATGAAATAGCGTAAATGTCGAAGTTCCATAGATTGCTCACTTCAAAAAATAGGTGCTTATCTTACGATTTAGGCCAATGTATTGAAAATGTTAATAGATCAATAGCTTATACGAATACTCATATAACTACCTTCTATGCATGGCCAGACTTTGCTCCTCATACATTTATGCGTGTTTCAGGTATACACATGGTGCCTTGCATGACGCAGTATTTAATACTGATGTTCTGGTGAAGATTGGGAACAGGCAGCTGAATCTTTGAACTAACCATATCTGGATGTGATTCGGATTGCTTCTCATGATGTTATAAACCCTAGAATGGCAAGCCTGAAATTAATGAATCTGTGGCAATTCTGGTTAGGTCGGATGATTAATCGTTTGGCGTGATCAGGACAGTATTAATAATGCTTTTGTTTATTAAAATACGCTGAAGGTAACGTTAAAGCAGATTCAACCCACTGTTTAGCAATAAAAAAGCCACCTTTCGGTGGCTTTTTTAAATCTGTTGATCAAGAACCCTGTAGCAAATAACTACCTACCAAGAACAGCACCTGTAGGCCAACGACAAAACCAAATAACCACCAACCTTTCTGACGTAATTCTGTTCTATCCATTATTCTGAGCGTCTTAGCCATGTCATCACCTCATTCTTGAGTGTTGATACTGAACTGATCTATACCATCTTTCCTTTAAAGTGCATAAATATTGTGCATTATTTACACAATATCACTTCTATGCAGATATAAAAGCAAAATCTAAACCAGTTCAGCGGGAGAAAATTAAATAAATGTTTCAAACTGCTTAGAAAGCAAAAAGCCACCCACTGGTGGCAATTGATGAAGCTAGTCTAAACAAAAGTAAATGATTTTTCTAGTTTTACTAATTTCCCATAAGTTCAAACTATAAAAAAGGGCCGCTGCTGCGACCCTTTTTTTGAAGCTAAATCAGATTAACCAATAAATTTGCGAGCATTACGGAACATGCGTAACCATGCACCGTCCTGATCCCAGTCTTCTGGTTTCCAAGAGTGCTGGATCGCACGGAAGTTACGCTCAGGGTGTGGCATCAAGATAGTCGCACGACCATCTTTCGAAGTTACACCAGAAATCCCTTCAGGCGAACCATTCGGGTTCAATGGATATTGCTCAGTCGCATTACCCTGGCTATCCACATAACGCATAATCACCTGATTATTGGCATTCAATGCAGCAATGTTTTCAGCCGATGCTACTACGCGACCTTCACCATGTGCCACAGCGATTGGAAGAATTGAACCTTCCATGCCTTCTAATAATACAGAGTGAGATTTCTCTACACGAACATTGACGCTACGTGCTTCAAATACTTCTGATTTGTTGCGATGGAACCGAGGCCAAGCATCTGCACCTGGAATCAGTGGAGCCAATTGTGACAGCATCTGACAGCCGTTACAGATCCCTAAAGAGAAGGTTTCCTGACGGTTAAAGAATTTCTCAAACTGGTCACGAAGCTGCTGATTGAACAATACTGATTTCGCCCAACCACCGCCTGCGCCCAATACGTCACCGTAAGAGAAGCCGCCACAAGTGACAAGACCTTCGAAGTCATCCAGGCTGATACGACCAGCAAGCAAGTCACTCATGTGTACGTCAACTGTATTGAAGCCGACCTTATCAAATGCTGCTGCCATTTCCACATGACCATTTACACCCTGCTCACGCAGAATCGCCATATTTGGACGACGTGAATTAATGTACGGCGCTTCGATTTGCTCGTTCAGATCAAATGTCGGTTGAGCAATTAAACCTTTGTGTGATTTATCAGCAACTAATGCAAATTCTTGATCTGCAGTTTCTACGTTGTCACGCAGACGCTGAATTTGATGAGAAACTTCAGTCCAAGCTACTTGCAGGTCAGCACGTTCAAGTACCAGACCATTTACAGATAACTGGTCAGAGTTATTCACTGTACCTACAACTGAAATCGCTTCTTTCAGAGTAGAAGTAGCAATTTCTGCTTGTAGAGCTTCCCAATCCGCTTTCGCGATTTGCAGAACTGCACCGATTTCTTCAGCAAATAATGCTTCAACTGATTGATCTTCTAGTGCCACGCCTAGACGTGCAGCAAACATCATTTCCGCAACAGTCGCTAATAAACCACCATCACCGATGTCATGGTAAGCCTTGATCAGACCACGGTTGTTCCAGTCTTGAACCAGTGCGAAGAATGCTTTGAAGTCATCGAAGCTATCAACATCAGGTGTCACAGAACCGATGGCTTTATACACTTGAGCCAGGATCGAACCGCCTAGACGGAACTGACCTTTAGACAGATCAATACGAACCAGTACAGACTCAATATTTTTCAGTTCAGGGGTTAATGTCTTACGAACATCAGTTACAGGTGCAAATGCAGTGATCACGCCTGACATTGGAGAAGTCACAGACTTGTTTTCACCTTCGTCATTCCAGGTGGTGCGCATTGAAAGCGAGTCTTTACCAACAGGAATGGCGATACCCAGTGCTGGACACATTTCCATACCGATGGCTTTTACGCCCTCGAACAAGGCCTGGTCTTCGCCCGGTTGACCAGCAGCAGCCATCCAGTTCGCAGACAGTTTGATATCGCTGATCTGATCAATCTTCGCAGACATGATGTTCGAGATCGATTCAGCTACAGATAAACGTGCAGATGCAGCTGGGTTTAACAATGCCACTGGTGGACGTTCACCCATGGCCATTGCTTCACCTGTGTAACCTACAAGGCTAGTCGTAGTTACCGCAGCATCGGCTACAGGAACCTGCCATGGGCCAACCATCTGGTCACGTGCCACCATACCAGTAATCGAACGGTCACCAATAGTGATCAGGAATGATTTAGATGCCACAGTCGGGTTCTTGATCACGCGATAAATCGCATCTTTCAGATCAGTCACTTTAGATGCATCAAAGTCATCGCCTTTACGCGGAGCAGTTTCATATGAACGGCTCATACGTGGTGTACCACCAAGCATCACTTGCATTGGCATATCCACTGGTTTGTTGCCGAACAATGGATCTTCAACAGTCAGATGACGTGCTTCAGTTGCTTCACCCAGTACTGCAAACGGACAACGTTCACGCGCACAGATTGATTCGAATAACGGTAGAGATTCTGGACGAATCGCAAGCACATAACGCTCTTGCGCTTCATTTGACCAGATTTCCATTGGCGACATGCCTGGCTCAAGCGATGGGATCTTACGAAGATCAAGTACTGCACCTAACTCGTGATCGTTTACAAGTTCTGGCATCGCGTTTGAAATACCACCCGCACCGACATCATGCACAGATACGATTGGGTTTTCATCTTCCATGCGCCAGCAAGTGTCGATCACTTCCTGACAACGGCGTTCCATTTCCGGGTTTTCACGTTGTACAGAAGCGAAGTCCAGGTTTTCACCCAGTTTACCGCTGTCTACAGATGATGCAGCACCACCGCCAAGGCCGATCAGCATTGCTGGACCGCCAAGCACGATCAGTAGATCGCCTGGTTGAATCGCATCTTTTTCAACGTGGTCCGGACGGATGTTACCGTAACCACCCGCGATCATGATTGGCTTATGGAAACCTTTCACTTCGCCATTGACGTTTTGTTCAAACGTACGGAAATAACCAGTTAACGCTGGACGACCAAATTCGTTGTTAAACGCAGCACCACCCAATGGACCTTCAATCATGATTTGAAGTGGAGATGCCATACGTGAAGGTTTGCCGTAGTTTTCTTCCCAAGGCTGTTCAAAACCAGGAATATTCAGGTTAGATACGGTGAAACCCGTTAAACCAGCTTTCGGTTTACCACCACGACCAGTCGCGCCTTCGTCACGAATCTCACCGCCTGAACCTGTTGCGGCACCGGCAAATGGTGCAATCGCTGTTGGGTGGTTATGAGTTTCCACTTTCATCAGGATGTGAGCGGCCTGGCTCTTGTATTTATAAACGTGTTGACCGTTATCTTCTTGAGTTGGGTAGAAACGTTGCGTATCAAAACCAACAATCACCGATGCATTGTCTTTATAAGCTGACAATACGTCTGTTGGTGATTCTTTATAGGTATTTTTGATCATCTGGAATAATGACAATGGTTGAACTTCACCATCAATCGTCCATTCAGAACCAAAGATTTTATGACGGCAATGCTCTGAGTTTGCCTGAGCAAACATCATCAGTTCGATGTCATTCGGGTTACGACCCAGTTTAGTAAATGCCTCTGTCAGGTAATCAATTTCCTGTTCAGACAGCGCAAACCCGAACTCATTATTGGCTTTTACCAATGCCTCTTTACCTTGACCCAGGATATCAATCGAGTTCAAAGGTTTTGGCGCAGTTTCAGTAAACAACACTGCAGCATCTTCAATCGCATTGAAAACACTTTCAGTCATGCGGTCATGCAAGATCTGTAATGCTTCTTTAGAAAGCTCTTTTTCGCCCTTCAAAGTAAACAAAACACCGCGTTCTAAATGATGAACCGGTGTATTACAGTTGGCAAAAATATCAGTTGCCTTTGATGACCATGGTGAAATCGTGCCGACACGCGGTGTCACTAGAATCTGGATTTCATCACTTGCAGCCTGGCGCAGTTCAAATGATTGACCATCGTTGAGAAGCTGTAAAGCGGATTGCTGTTGTTGCTCGTTGAGCGCTTGGTCAAAAAGATAAACAAATTGACTTTCTAGTGATTGAACAGAACTAATTGACGATAAACGTGTGAGTAGTTGAGCTTTCTTAAAAGAAGAATGTGCAGGTGCACCGGCAACGATAAACATGCTGATTTTGGCTCCACGGGATGATCGAGCGACCATGCCACAATGTGACTTGAGAGAGCGCATATTCTACTGTGAAATACATAAATCGGCTAGAGAGGAAATGAGAAAACTCAAGCGAAAAGCTATAGCATTTTATAAATAATGCTTTTATTTTCAGATAAAAAAATTGAATGTAGTCGCACAGCTTAACACAATTTGTTAAAGAAAAATTAAAACTAGTCAAGAATAATTCAACTTAAAAATTTTGTATTATTTTTCAACACTATTGATCATATCAAGTGGTTTAAAATTTAATCTCAATTTTTAATAAAAATGAGCCAAGAATTGACTTCTTTATTATTTCTTGATCAAAAATAGGTAGCTGCGCTGCTTTTTGCCATCTGTCTGAATGATGATCAACTATATTAAATATTCAGTCCACAGACTAAGATTTACTTTCTATCAAAATTATTGCTCTATAAAAAACAGGCCGTTTGACCTGTTTTTTATTTCAGCTCATTCTTGTAAGCATCTGCTCAGTTATGAAATTCGATAATTCATCAGAAATAGCTTAGGCAGTTTTATTTAATAAAATTCCCCCACCTTCAATTTCTACCACACCATTTTCTCGTACATAAACTTTCCAGTCGGCCAGCAGCTCCTGTAATTTTTCTGGATAACGCTCTGCCAGATCTTCTGTTTCACCGCCATCTTCTGCCAGGTTATAGAGTTGCCACTTGTTTGGGCCATTCGGTGCGGGAATAAATAAAGCCTTCCAATCCCCTTTACGTAAGGCTTTTTGTCCGAACAGCTCCCAACCCGTGACATGGTCTTCAGCATGAATATGGGCCTGCTGTTGCTGCAAATACGGCAAAATGCTTTTACCCCGTAATGGCACCAGTTCACGACCTTTATATTGCTGTCCCGGATGCTGGATATTCAGTGTTTCCAGTAAAGTCGGCAGTAGATCCATCACCGTTAAAAATTCATGACTGATGCCATTTTGGCGTGCGAAGCCCTGATGCTTGATGAATGCAGGTGTACGAATTCCACCTTCACTTGTATGCGCTTTATAAAGTCGAGATGGCGCTGTGGCCGCCTGCGCCCAATGCTCACCGTACCAGACATAGGAATTACCCTTGCCAATATTTTCCAGAGCATTGTCATAATATTTGGCAATTACGGTCTCAATATCAGGACCAAAGACTGGTAATGCTTCCAGCTGCGCGCCTTCTGCCCCATTATCCGAAAGAAAAATAATAATGGTATTGTCGTATTGATCAGTCTGTTTCAGGTATTCAATCACGCGACCAAGATTCTGGTCCATACGATCGACCATTGCTGCATAGACTTCCATGGTTCGCGCCGAGAACTGCTTTTCTTCATCCGTTAAGCTGTTCCAGAATTTAGTTTTCGCCAATACTGGATGAATCGTAGCATCTTCACCTACTAAACCGAGCTCTTTGATTTTGGCTAAACGCTTCTGACGTAATACTTCAGGACCTTCATCATATACGCCTTTGTATTTGGCAATATCTTCCGGATGGGCTTGTAAAGGCCAGTGTGGTGCTGAAAATGGCAAATAGGCAAAGAATGGGCGTTCTGCACGACTCTCATCATCTTGCAGATAATCTAGCAAGCGATCTGTGAAATAGTCCGAACTATAGAAGTCTTCCGACAATGCAGTAATGTATTCATCATTTTCTGCATAGAGCCCCCGAGTTACTTTCAACAGGCCCGGAATTTCTTCTTCTGGAATATCGGGTTCAAACGCATAGTGATTGGCTGCACCCGGGAGCAAGGTAAATGACTTTTCAAAACCACGGCGTGCCGGAAAACGGTCTGGAGTTAAGCCCAGATGCCATTTTCCAGACATGATGGTGTAATAGCCTGCATCATGTAACAGTTCCGGTAGAGCCGCAACCTGATCATTTAAATACCCCTCATAACCCGGTTGGCCTTTCTGTTCAGGTCGTATGGCTTCGACCATGGAACCCAATCCTGCCAGATGATGATCTGTACCGGAAAGCAGCATGGAACGGGTTGGTGAACAGGTCGAAGCGGTATGGAAATTAGTTAAACGTAATCCTTCCAGGGCAATCGCATCTAAATGTGGTGTTTGGATCTCTCCGCCAAATGCACCCAGATCAGAAAAGCCCAGATCATCAGCGACGATGAGTAAAATATTAGGTGGTGTAGCGTGTGCTGTCGTCATATTTGGTCTGCAAATTGATTTTATTATGGTCATAATTTGCCTGAAATTGCTGGCTCAGCCCTGTCACCAAATTGACAATCTTTCGCTGTATTTCAGCTAAGCTAATTCAAAATGACATTTCATGTCGCACTGCCCTAGTGCTTTACGCTCTTTTTTGGCATGATGCAGAAAGTAGAGAACTGAATAATGATAAATGACTCAAATGCGTTGGTTGGAACTGCTTTCGACAGTTCGGATTGGTAGTAAAAAGCAGAGTACAGAACTGGCCCGTAGCCCGTTCCACAAAGATTATGACCGTATTATTTTTTCCCAGAGCTTCCGGCAGCTCAACCGTAAAACCCAGGTGCATCCTTTAACCCAGCACGATGGTATTCATACGCGCCTGACGCATTCACTGGAAGTCTCCTGTATTGGCCGCTCGCTAGGGATGTTGGCCGCAGAGAAAATTAAAGACCAGCTTCCACCCTGGGTGTCTCCAGCGGATGTGGGCGCCATCATTCAAGCCGCTTGTCTGGCCCATGATATTGGCAACCCGCCTTTTGGCCATGCCGGTGAATATGCGATCCGCGAATGGTTTGATGATGTATCACATACTGACTTCTTAAAAGATTTAAGTCCTGAACAGGAAGCAGATGTACGTCAGTTTGAAGGCAATGCCCAAGGCCTGCGGCTTCTAACCAAGATTGACTATCATCCAAATGATGGCGGCATGCGCCTGACCTATGCCACTTTGGGTGCTTATTTAAAATATCCGTGGCTGTCAAAAACCATGGCATCACAAGTAGATTTACCTGCCAGTAGCCGTGCCAAATTTGGCTGCTATCAGGCAGAAAAAGAGATTTTAAAGCAAATTGCGGAAGAGCTTGGACTAATCCAGCTCGGCGAGTATCGATATTGTCGTCATCCACTGACCTATCTACTCGAAGCAGCCGATGATATTTGTTATGCCCTGATTGACCTAGAAGATGGCATCAGCTTGAACATGCTCAGCTATGCTGAAGTGGAACCGGTATTTTTAAATCTGCTCGGAGATTATGGAACGCCTTCTGAAATCGGCATGCCTGATACGACCTGGCAACAGAAAATTGCTGCACTGCGTGGCCGTGTGATGAAACGTCTGGTGAATGAAGTGACGACTGCTTTTGCACGCCATCATGACCAGATTCTGTCTGGCCAGTTACAAGGCACTTTATTGCAATATTGTTCGTCAGATATTGAAAGTGGTATTAATCGTGCCAAAGAACTGGCACGTGACAAGATTTTTGAACATCCACAAAAAGCAGGCTTAGAAATCATTGCCCATCAAAGTCTGCAAAATATTCTGGATGCCTTTATCCCGCTGACCACACCGCATAAAAACCTGAGTTTTAAGGAGCAACGTTTAATGTCGATCCTGCAACGTTCAGGGGCGAATTTTAAAGACAGCCATTATGACAATATCATGCAGGTGCTGGATATTATCTCGAAATTCTCGGATCATCAGGCTTATAACCTGTCACAGGAATTGCAGGGTAATAAAGCCGGATTGTTATAAAACATCTGGCTGGATTAGATGATTATTGCAGCAAAATCACCTGTTTTGCAGAAGGAGATTTTGCCTTTCCTGAAAATGCTGACTACTATGCTGCAAAACTGAATTGAGTAATGATAAAAGATGATTGGATGCCTGATTGGTGAAGTGCTGGCGCTGGAAGCACCGACTGTATTATTAAATGTGAATGGTGTGGGTTATGAAATCGATACGCCGCTCACTACTTTTTGCCAGTTGCAAAAAGGCCAGAAAATTACCCTATGGATACATCTGGCCGTACGTGAAGATGCACAATTACTGTATGGTTTTTTAAATACTCAGGAAAAAACTATTTTCCGTACTTTATTAAAAGTGAACGGCGTTGGCCCGAAAATGGCACTCGGCATTCTATCTACCTTAAGTGTAGAAATGCTAATTCATACAGTTGAGAATGAAGATGTAAATACCTTGGTTAAAGTTCCAGGTGTCGGCAAGAAAACTGCTGAACGTTTGATGATCGAACTGCGCGATCGCTTTAAAGCCATGTCTGCGGGCACTGCTCCAAGCAATTCGACAGCTCCACAAATTCAGTTTATGGGCAATTCAGCTGTAGCTGAAGCTGAAGCTGCATTACAGTCTCTCGGTTATAAACCGGCTGAAGCGCAAAAACTGGTGAATGCAGCCAAAGGTGAGTTTACCGAAGCCAGTGACATCATCCGTGCTGCATTAAAGTCGATGAATAAATAAGCAATTTACCTATGAGCAAATTTTCAATCCAAAATTTGCTCGAGCTTTGGCGACATGGATGTCGCCGGTTGAGTTAAGGTACAGGAAGTACCTTCAACTCAACAAAAGATTTTTGTTACTTTTGATCTTTCAAAAGTAAGACAACGCCTACACAATGGCAGTTAAACACAAATCATTATTTGAGGCTGTTTCTGCAGCATCAAACAGCTTCGATAAAGAGATTAAGTTAATAGATATGCAAGACCGTCTCATCAGTGGTTCTGAAAAACCCGAAGATCATTTTGATCGTGCCATCCGCCCGACTTCCCTCGATGACTATATCGGTCAGCCCGTGGTGCGTGAGCAAATGGAAATCTTTATTGGTGCTGCTCGTGGCCGTGCCGAAGCTCTCGATCATACTTTGATCTTTGGACCTCCGGGTCTGGGTAAAACGACGTTAGCGAATATTATTGCCCGTGAAATGGGTGGCAATCTCAAATCGACTTCTGGCCCAGTATTAGAACGTGCGGGCGATCTGGCAGCAATGCTGACCAATCTTGAGGAAGGTGATGTTCTGTTTATTGACGAGATTCACCGCTTGTCACCTGTGATTGAAGAAATCCTTTATCCAGCCATGGAAGACTACCAGCTGGATATCATGATTGGTGAAGGCCCTGCTGCCCGTTCGATTAAATTGGACTTACCACCATTTACTTTGGTCGCTGCAACCACACGTGCTGGTCTACTCACTTCTCCACTTCGTGACCGTTTCGGGATTGTGCAGCGTCTGGAATTCTATTCAGTCGATGACCTCACTCATATTGTGAAACGTTCTGCAAGCCTCTTGGATGTTCCAATGACCGAAGATGGCGCAAAAGAAATTGCACGTCGTTCACGTGGTACACCGCGTATTGCCAACCGTTTATTGCGTCGTGTACGTGACTATGCTCAAGTCAAAGGCACAGGTGAAGTCACTCAGGAAATGGCTCAACGTGCATTAGATATGTTGAACGTGGATAAAGATGGCTTGGATACTCTCGACCGTCGTTACCTGTCGATGTTGCTAGAACGCTTTGATGGTGGCCCGGCGGGTGTAGAAGCTTTGGCAGCAGCAATGGCAGAAGATTCAGGTACGCTGGAAGATGTGATTGAGCCTTATCTGATTCAGCAAGGTTATGTGATGCGTACTGCGCGCGGTCGTATTGCGACCAATATGGCTTATTTACAGTTTGGCATAACGCCGCCTGAGCCGAAGTAAGGGTTAAAATTCTTTTGGCTTAGCCATTTTTTATCATAAAGAAAAAGAGCTAATTGACTACTGCAATCAATTAGCTCCAAAAGCACAAACTCGAATCTTTATTATTAAGTAGTTTATTTAGCTATTATAGTTATTGCTCTTTAAGCAAATACTTAGGCTATTTCTTTTAAATTTTATCAATAATAATTATGAAATAATCCAAGCAACTTTAATGCCAAAATAGTATTTAACTTAGAGAAATAGTTGAAACTTAGATAATGAAAGATTTTTAAATCAGATACAAATTCCTTTTAATAATTCTCTATTCGTTTGAATTTTTTAAATAAAATAGACCGTTAAATTTTTATAATTACATAATTTTACAATATCTACCTCTGTAAAATTCCCTTTATCAGCAAGTACTAAAAATGAATATACCGAAAAGGTATGAAATCCATATTCAGAGGGTTTTGGTCAAATGTAGTGCATTATGTAATGCTCAGGCATCTCTTTAACTCTATTCAGATTTTTAAGGTTCTCCCTGATATGAACATGCATAAGACGCTTTCGTTTTGTCTCCCTCTTTTATTTTGCAGTCAACTGGCTTTAGCAGATTGGGTAGATGATTCTGTTAAAGCAGCCGAAGCGCATACCATCAAACTACGCCAGCATATTCACCAATATCCTGAACTGGGCAATATGGAATTCAAAACCTCGGAATTAGTACAAAAAGAATTAAAGTCCTATGGTATTGAAGTACGTAAAGGCTATGCCAAAACAGGTGTGATCGGCGTTCTAAAAGGTTCAAAACCTGGCCCCGTCATGGCATTACGTGCAGATATGGATGCCTTGCCGATTCAGGAAACGGCAGCTGTACCTTTTGCCAGCAAGCAGAAAGGTATTTATCAAGGCAAGGAAACTTATGTGATGCATGCCTGCGGTCATGATGCGCATACTGCAATGCTATTAGGTGCAGCCAAAGTGCTCGCTACCAATAAAGATAAGATTGCCGGAACCGTAGTTTTTGTATTCCAGCCAGCAGAAGAAGGCGGTGCAGATATTGATAACTTTAGTCAAGGTGATCAGATCGGCTCACGTAAAATGCTGGCTGATGGCGCACTCAAGAATCCTCAGCCTGAAGTGATTTTTGGAATGCATGTGATGGCGGGTATGCCAAGCGGCAATATTTTCTATAAAGATGGTGCAATTCTCAATAGCGCGGATCATTTACGTATACAGGTAGATGGCCATCAGGTACATGGTTCAATGCCTTGGGCAGGTCGCGATCCAATTTATGCTTCTGCACAGATGATTAATAATTTACAAAGTCTGGTAAGCCGTAAAGCTGATTTAACCAAAGGCATGGGCGTGGTCAGTATTGGAAGTATTCAGGGTGGTACCACAGGAAATGTGATTCCTAATCAGGTGAATATGGTCGGTACGATTCGTTCTAACAGTGAAGATGTCCGTCAAGGCATTTTAAAAGACTTGCCGGAAATGCTGGAACACAATGCCGCAGCCAATGATGTCAAAGTCAAAGTAGAAATTGCACCCTATGCACCTGTTACCACCAATGACAAAACCTTGACCGAATTGATGCGTCCGACTCTGGCTAAGGTGAATGGTGAAAATAAACTGCATCTGCTTGATAACAATGCTAGTGCCAGTGAAGACTTTGCTTATTATGGCAAGCTGATGCCATCATTGTTTGTCTTCGTCGGTGCAACGCCAGCCGATCAGGACCCAGCCAAAGCAGCACCGAACCATAACCCGAATTTTATAGTCGATGATGCGACTTTAAAAACCGGCGTAGAAAGTCATGTCCGTTTTATTCTGGATTATCCAAAAGTGGCTGATCAGGTACAAGCGAGCTGGAAGCAAAATAACAAAAGCTGATTCTTAGTTCCTCAAGCATGAGTGACTGGTCTCATTCATGCTTTTACTTCGCCGTATTAATAAGCAATTGGCCGTTCCGTACTGGCTTAGCCCCTGCTCCATCCAGATTTGACATCTTGTGCCATTGGTCTCAAAGCTCACAGTGCTAAACTTTGACGCGCTAAATTGCTTGACTTTTGGAATGAATAAGGCAAATTCTAAGCCTGCTCCAGCCTCTAAAAACAAGCAATAATTTCGTAAAATCTGCATGGAACAAAACTATGGCGAATCACTTTGAATTCAATATCCGCGTCTATATTGAAGATACTGATGCGGGTGGCATTGTCTACCACGCTAACCATATTCGCTATATGGAACGTACCCGTACTGAATGGTTACGTGCTTCCGGAGTGAGTCACTACTGGCATCAATCCGACTATAACTTTGTTGTGCACAAAATTAACGTCAAATATATGCGCCCAATCCTCATGGATGACCTGATTACCGTGACTGCACGTGTCATTTCATGTAAAGCTTCATCATTTGTATTGCAACAAAATATTTATCGTGGTGAAATCATGCTTGCATCTGGTGAGGTCGAGTTGGCATGTATTAGTGCAGACATGAAACCACGTCGACTTCCTGATGAAATCCGCGAACTGATTCATAAAGAATTGGAACAAGACTAAAAAAATTATTTGGCACACGTAACAGCTATGGCAACTCAGTTAGAATCATCTCTTCAAGTCTCAGATCTTATTTTACAAGCAAGCCCTGTCGTACAACTGGTGATGCTTTCTCTCCTGTTAGCCTCGTTGTACAGCTGGTACCTGATTGCTAAGTTAACCATGAGCTATAAAAAGGCTCAGGCTGACGACGATCATTTCCAGAAAATTTTCTGGTCAGGTGCCGAACTCAAGACGCTTTATAACAATGCCCAGCTCAATTCCAAACGTACTGGTCTGGAAGATATCTTCTATCAGGGTCTGGGCGAGTTCCTTAAACTTAAAAAACGCCATGCTCTAACTGCCCAGTCAATTGAAGGAACCGAACGTATTCTGCGGGTAGGTTTAAGTCGTGATCAGGGACATCTGGAACAAGGCTTGGGTGCGCTGGCCAGTATTGGTTCAGTCGCTCCTTATGTCGGTCTGTTTGGTACCGTCTGGGGCATCATGAATGCCTTTATTGGTCTGGCAGATGTCGATCAGGTTACTTTGGCCACTGTCGCACCTGGTATTGCAGAGGCCCTGATTGCAACGGCGATTGGTTTATTTGCTGCAATTCCTGCGGTTTTAGCCTTTAACCATTTCACATCTAAAGGTGAAGCACTGTACTCTGACCGCGCCATGTTTGCTGAAGAAATGGTAGCTCTGCTGCAACGTCAATCTGTGGGCGCTACGCAGGACAATGACTAATGGCCATTCAACGTTCAGGACGCTTCGAGCGTATTAAAAAACCACTGAAAAGTGACATGAATGTGGTGCCATACATCGATGTGATGCTGGTACTTCTGGTCATTTTCATGGTGACTGCCCCAATGATTACCAGTGGCATCAAGGTCGATTTGCCGCAGGCCAATGGCTTGCCGATCGAATCCAAAGATGCGCCTACTATCGTCACTTTAAAAGAAGATGGTACTTATTTTCTGGAATATAAAAATCAGACCACAGGTCCTGTCACCCTAGAGGCTTTGACGCAGACTTTGATAGAAGCGCAAAGCACTGCGGAAAGTGAAAACAAGGTCCTCAATGTCGTGATCAATGGTCATACCACCCGCCCTTATGGCGATGTGATGGCCTTGATGTCAAGCCTGCAAGATGCCGGTTTGTCCCAAGTGGGTTTACTGACCAAGCCATTAGAATAAAGTATGAAAAATTATCAGAAACCACCGTTTCAGAAGAAAGCAATTGCGATTGGGTTTACGCTAGGAATCCATGCAGTTGCTTTGGTGGGCCTGCTTTTTCTGGGCATGAGTAAGCCACCTGAACCGCCAAAACAGATTAAAACGGTTTTAATTAAACCTGAAGACCTCAAGCCGGTGACTCGTGAAGAAACCGAGTTTGAAGAAACTGCACATGAAAATATTGCAGAAGAAATTACCCAAACTGCTGAACCGAGTGTAGAGCCTGCACCTGTGGTTCCAACGGCAGCTGCACCGACACCTCCGGCACCGCAGCCTGCACCAGCACCCCCACAGATCGATATTCAAAAAGCTCAGCAAGAAGCCAAAGCGGCAGAGCTTGCTCAAGCCAAAGCCGCTCAGCAAGCAGCCGAAGCAGCAAAACGTGCTGAAGCCGCCGAACAGGCAAAACAGGCTGCTGCCAAAGCCAAAGCAGAGGCTGCACAAAAATCTAAGGCTGAAGCTGAAGCAGCGCGTAAGGCCGAAGTAGAAGCACAGCGTAAAGCCGATGCTGCACAAAAAGCCAAACTTGAAGCGCAGAAAAAGGCTGATTTAGCCGCCAAGCAAAAAGCAGAGGCTCAAGCCAAGGCAAAAGCGGATGCTGCGGCAAAAGCCAAGGCAGATGCCGAAGCTAAACGTAAAGCCGATGCGGCTGCAAAAGCTAAAGCAGAGGCGGATGCTAAACATAAAGCTGACGCTGCGGCAAAAGCCAAAGCAGAGGCTGAAGCTAAACGTAAAGCTGACGCGGCTGCGAAGGCTAAAGCGGAAGCAGATGCCAAGCACAAAGCTGACGCTGCGGCGAAAGCTAAAGCAGAGGCCGAAGCTAAACGTAAAGCTGATGCCGCTGCGAAGGCCAAAGCGGATGCTGATGCCAAGCATAAAGCTGATGCCGCTGCAAAAGCTAAAGCAGAGGCGGATGCTAAACATAAAGCTGAGGCTGCGGCAAAGGCTAAAGCAGAAGCTGATGCCAAAGCCTCTGCAGCCAAACAGGCTGCTGAAGAAGCTGCACAGAAAAAAGCGGAATCTAAGCGAATTGCCTCTACTGCAAAACGTGATTTCGAAAATAAAATCAGACGTGCATGGGATACCCCTGTGGGCTCCTCAGGCCAGAAAGCGACTGCTCGGGTCACTTTGAGCGATAGTGGTTCTGTGGTTTCTGTGGTGGTGAGTGCCAGTGATCCAGATATGAAAGCCAGTGTAGAAGCGGCAGTACGTGCTGCTGCACCTTATCCAATGCCTTCAGATCCGGATGCACGCCGTGAAGCACGAAGTTTTACTTCAACCTTTACAGCTCATTAATGAAAAACAGCCATAATAAAGAAAAAGTGTTATGGCTGTTTTTTTGAGTTAAACTTCAATTGAAACAGATTAAATAATAATCACTCCCCATAGTGATATAACAGTTTGATGATAAATTCGTGGTCTATTTCGCATAAATCCATGCGATGATGTAGCCCAATCACTTATAAATAACTCCGTTGATTTGAGTAAATAACGAATGATGGAAAAGACACGCAAACACCTACTCTGCCTTGCAATCATGACCACTTTGGGTGCGGTCACTGCGACCCAGTCTCAGGCCCAACTGCATCTGGAAATTACCAAAGCTCCTGAAGCTGCTCCTAAAATTGCCATTGTGCCTTTTAGCCAGGATCAGAGTATTTATCCGGTGGTGGAAAATGACCTGAATCGTTCTGGTAAATTTGCCAGTGCCTCGAAGAATTTACCTGCTACAGCACAACTAAATTCGCCAAATGCTGAAGCTTGGGCAGCTGCAGGCGTACCCTATGTGGTGACCGGTTCATCCAAGACCAATCCGGATGGTTCTTATAGCATTCAGTATCAATTGTATGATGTCGAAAAACGTCAATACTTACTGAATGAGTTGCTGACTGTTCCTGCTTCACGTACCCGTCAGGCAGCCCATATGATCAGTGATGCCATCTATCAGGCATTAACCGGTATTCCGGGAGATTTCACTGGCCGTATTGCTTATGTCTTACGTAACCCGGCAACGCCTGAGCAGCGTTATACCTTACAGATTGCCGATACGGATGGTGAACAGCCAAAGACCATTTTGACTTCGCGTGATCCAATCCTGTCACCTGCCTGGACACCGGACGCGAAAAAAATTGCATATGTGTCTTTTGAGACCAAACGTCCGGCCATTTATGTACAGGATCTGGCGACTGGTCAACGTGAAAAGCTGGCCAGCTTCCGTGGTTTAAACGGTGCGCCAAGCTTCTCTCCAGATGGCAAGAGCATGCTGTTCACTGCATCTATGCACGGCAACCCGGAAATCTATCAGATGAATCTGGAAACACGCCAGTTAAAACGCATGACTAACGATAGCGCAATTGATACAGAAGCACGTTATGCACCAGATGGAAAATCATTTATCTTTACTTCAGATCGTGGTGGTTCTCCGCAGATTTACCGCTATGATTTCAATAATGAAAGTACTAAACGTCTGACTTTCCGTGGCGCATTTAATGCCCGCGCGACCTTAAGTGCAGATGGTAAGAAACTTGCATTGGTTCATCGTCCAAGTGGCAGTAACTATAAAGTGGCTGTACAAGATATTAGCTCAGGTGTGACCAATATCCTGACGCCAACCAGCCTGGATGAATCACCTAGCTTCTCGCCAAATGGTCAGATGGTGGTCTATGCCACTCGCGAAGGTAACCGTGGATTGTTATCCATTATGTCTCTCGATGGCCGGTTCCGCATGAATTTGCCAAGTGAAACAGGTGAAGTCCGCGAACCTGCTTGGGCACCAAAATAATAGTTCAATATTTATAAATGCTTTACCCCATAATCAACCTTCATGGAGATGAAGAATGAACAAAGTAAAATTATTTGCACTTCCTTTACTTGCAGCTGCAGTCGTAATGACTGGTTGTGCCAGCCGTAAACCAGCAGCTGAAGTCCAAACTGGCAACCTGGATACCAGTGGCACCACCACTGTAAACACTGAAGGTCTAAGTGAAGATGCAGCTTTAAGTGCTCAAAATATGGACGGTGCATCTGCTAAAGGTGTAACTGCGGAAAATAAGGCTTATTTAGCTAAACGTGTAGTTCACTTTGACTATGACAGCAGTGAACTGAGCAATGACGATATCCGTACTCTGCAAGCACATGCCCAGTTCCTGATGGCAAATGCCAATTCTCGTGTAGCTCTGACAGGCCATACAGATGAACGCGGTACACGTGAATACAACATGGCGCTTGGTGAACGTCGTGCCAAAGCAGTAGAAAGTTTCCTGATCACTTCTGGTGTAAATGCAGGCCAACTTGAAGCAGTGAGCTATGGTAAAGAAATGCCAGTTAATCCTGGCCATGATGAAAGTGCGTGGAAAGAAAACCGCCGTGTAGAAATCAACTACGAAGCTGTTCCACCACTACTAAAATAAGTGATCATTTAAATAATACATCATTCATAAAAAAGCACTCAATCGAGTGCTTTTTTATTAGAGGGATATTTGAAAGATCAAAGAATAAAATTACTCTTTGCCTTCACCTTCTTCTGCAGTTTGCATGGATTCAATCATGTCGTGTTTATTGAATTTTTTATATTCAGGTTTTGCTTCGTAATCCTTCCACGCTTCTTTCATCTTGTCTTCAGAAATTTCATCGAGATTAATCGCTTCGCTCGGCGTTGGAGTCGCATCAAACTTTAATGTTGTCATCTCTGTGCTCCTATGATCATTTTTTCCTTTGATTCAACATAGCACTTTCCACAGGAGTTGCAAGGGCAAAATCACAACAAATAATTCAGTTTAATTGTCCTTTTCGGACGTTCTCCTCTAAAATATAGCCGTATATCGTTTTGATCTTTTTTCCCCGATTATAAGTCTTGGAGTTTTTCCCTTATGTCATACCGCACCTTATCCCAATTTCTACAACAACAAAGCGGGAACCTCACACCTGAACTTGCACAAGTAATTGAAACAATTGGAAATACCTGCAAGCGTATTGACCAACTCCTGCAAAAAGGTGCTCTAGCGGGTGTATTAGGTAGTGCTCAACATGAAAATGTTCAAGGCGAAGAGCAGAAGAAACTGGATGTGATTTCTAATGATTATCTGATTGATGCATTAAAAGTACATCCACATGTAGGCGGTTTAGCGTCTGAAGAACTGGATGAATTCACTTCAGCTCAGGAAAATGGTCAATATCTAGTATTGTTCGATCCACTTGATGGTTCAAGCAATATTGATATCAACATGTGTGTGGGTACCATCTTTTCAATTCTTCCTGCAAAAAATAGTGTAACTCAGGCAGAAGACTTCATGCAGGCTGGTGTCAATCAGGTTGCTGCTGGTTATGTGCTGTATGGCCCATCAACCATGATGGCACTGACTGTGGGTGCCGGTGTGGTATTCTTCACTTTCGATCCTGAAACTCAAGAGTTTCTGTTGACTTCTGAAGCGATTCAGGTAGCTGCTGATACTAAAGAATATGCAATCAATGCATCGAACCAGCGTCACTGGGAAGCGCCTGTACAGCGTTATATCGATGAATTGCTGGCAGGTAAAACAGGTCCTCGCGCCAAAGATTTCAATATGCGCTGGGTCGCTTGTATGGTCGGCGATATTCACCGTATTCTGTGCCGTAGCGGGATCTTCATGTACCCATACGACTTAAAAGACCCAACTAAAGCAGGTCGTTTACGTTTAATGTATGAAGCCAATCCAATGAGTATGCTGATGGAACAGGCTGGCGGTGCATCAACGACTGGTCGTGTCCGCATTCTTGAAATCGAACCTACAAATCTGCATCAACGTGTTCCTGTCATCATTGGCTCAAAAAATGAAGTTGAGCTTGTGACCAGCTACCACCACTAATTTTTAAACGGCAGTTGATCTTTGATTGACTGCCGTGGACTTTCTTCTTATGCCAACCATCTTCCTTGAATCCAAAGACAATCCTAAAATTAAACACTTACGCGGTTTAATTGAACAGAATTCTTATCGAAAAAAACAAGGACAGACTGTGCTTGAAGGCACGCACCTGTGTCTTGCATGGTTACATGAAAACAAGAAAATCAATTCGATCTTCACGACTGAACATGCTTTAGCGCATCCTGATTTCGACATTATTTTAAACAAATATACCGGTGTGGTCTTTGTCATTGGTGAATCGCTTTATAAGGACCTGAGTACCTTAGGCACTTCGATTGCATGTATGGCGATTGTCGATATTCCAAGCTCAAGCCAGGCACTTGATTTTACGGCTGACACTCTGATCCTTGAAAATGTGCAGGATCCCGGTAATGTTGGCACCCTGCTACGTTCAGCAGCAGCTGCCGGTATTGATCAGGTCATTTGTACTAAGGGTTCAGCATCTCTTTGGTCACCACGGGTATTACGTGCAGGTATGGGCGCGCATTTTTCTTTGCAAACTTTTGAAAATATCGCACTGGAAGACCTTTTACCGCAATTCAAGATTCCGGTATATGTCACCAGCTCACATCGTTCTAGCAGCCTGTACAGTAAAGACTTGCGTAAAGCCTGCGTCTGGATTCTGGGCAATGAAGGTCAAGGCGTATCTGACTATGCCCTGCAACATGCCGAAGCGGTGACTATTCCACAGCCAGGTGGACAGGAATCCCTGAATGTTGCCATTGCAGGCTCTATCTGTTTCTTTGAGATGGTGCGTCAACGTATCTAATACGGTATTTAGGTTACATTGTTTTAATTCCAGTCAGTGTATTTATAAAATAGATTACACTACAAAAATAATAAGTTTTATTGTCAACCAAATCGTTATTCCCAACGTTATATGCACATGAACTTGGGAATAATGGTGGGTATCCAATGACAGGATTTTCCATCTCTATGGATTTAGCACCGAAACCGTTGCAGTCACAAGATGCGAGTATTCTAAAGAGTACGGCAGAGTCTCGCCTGAAAAATTTCATGCAGGACGTGACTGGGCGTGCTTTGGTGATGATGGAAAGTGCGACTCAAGGACAACATGGGATCGCAATGGATCTGGTTCAGGAAGCTTTTATTGCTTTGCATAAATCTTATGCAGAGAAAAGCACTGAAGAGTGGTATCCCCTGTTCTATACGATTCTGAATAACAAATTACAGGATTGGCGTCGTAAAGAAGCACGTCGCAACCAGCCCTTTTCCTTTTTCAAAAAAGTCAGCCTTGATGACGACGAAGTCGAATTTGACAATCTGGTAGATGAATCTACGCCCTCACCTTTAGAATTTCTGGATCAGGCAGTAACTGCTGAAGAAATTCAGGAGGCGATTGCCAAATTACCTGTGCGTCAGCAGCAAGCATTTATGCTCAGAGCCTGGGAAGGCTTTGATACTCAAACTACAGCGCAAATTATGAACTGTACAGAAGGCAGTGTGAAAACCCATTATCACCGTGCTATTCAAGGTCTACGTGCCTCTCTAGCACACTTAAATCCATATCTGGGAGGATCATCCGAATGAAGCAAGATGATTTCTTAAAGCAAGTAACTTCCAAACTTGATGGACTGGCACAGCACCACAAGGATAAACCGGTGGTGATGAATCATGTGCTGGAGCATATTCAGGACGCACAACATTCACGCTTTGCATTTCTAAAAATGTCTGGCTTTGCTCTGGCTGCTGCGATTGCTGGCGTGGTAGTGCTACCGAATATTGTCAGCCATAACGAACCTCAGACTCAGGCAGTATCTACCCCCAAACTCTCCCCACAGATGCTTGAAGATCTGGAAATGTTAATGGTTTTAGGTGAGGACAAAGTTCCACATGGCAGCTAAAAGATTAGCAATTGCATTTTGTGCATTCAGCTTCCTGCAAACCAGCTTTGCGGGATTTGAACGTTTTTGGATTTTTTCCAAAGATGCCAATACGCAGGTCAACGAAACCTGGGATACACTTTCTGATTCCGAGCAACTGGCATTAATTAAACGTTATCAGTCCTTAAAAGAAATGCCTGAACAGCAACGTATTAATTTACAGCAACGCATGGATTGGTTCACCCAGCTTCCTGAAGCTGAAAAGCAGCGTATGCGTGAAACCTGGCAAATGATGAGCAGCCAGGAACGTAAGGAGTTAGGGGCACGGATGCAAAAAGCAACACCAGAAGAACGACTGGCGATCCGTGAAGAATATATCCAGAAATACCAGCAACTCACTCAACCTAAAACTCATTAATTTAAGTTAAATAAAAAAGCCTCCATCTGGAGGCTTTTTTCATGCTGCAATTATTTTCTAACTCGGCGATATCCTGCCAGACCTAATAATCCGAACAATCCCCAAATTCCAAATGAACCACCACCACTTGATGATGTATTGGTATTTTTAGCCGTATTTTTTAAGTTAATTCTAGCTGTATCTGACATCAACTCATCTGCATCAAAAACATGATACTGCATATCATAATCTGACTGACTAAAAGTATTTTTCACACTAAAGGTTAATTTTCCACCATAGCAGGTTTCACCTGCAAAATTTCCTGGGCATGGTCCTTCTCGCTCTGCGGAAAGGTTTACTCCGGCAGGAAGCTTGACAATGCGAATTGGAATCTCACGACCATCTTTATCACGATAGAAAGCAGCCTTGCCATTCATCCGTGGACCATCACCATCATCGCTGTCATTCTCTAATGGATTCACAGTTACGGTCAGATTGTTCTCTGCGCTAATTCTATATTCATCATTTTTTACAATCGGTTTAATATTTACAAATGCGCCCTGCAAAATACCTGTACTGCTGGCACCTGTCTGCTTGTCTTTAATTGTATAACGGCAATACTCCGTATCCGAGAGACTGGTTACTTTGCCATCAGTACGATACATCATGATACGGTTTAAGTCAGGCTTCCATTCACATTTTAAATTTGGGTCATTCGGCGCACCTTGAACAATTAATGAACTGCCTGATCCAGATAAAGACCCTACACCTAAAGATTGCACTGTAATTTCATAATTTTGTGAATTTAATGCTTTAGCTTGTACTTGAGTATTATTTAAAGTTTCTTGAGGCATGACCAAACTAAATGGATTAACGTATATGGCACGATATTTCTGGTATTGCTTGGTATATTTTAAAAGATCCTCATATTCTTTTAGCTCTTCCTTTAAGCCCTGTATTTCCTCAGGTTTTGTATTCTTATCGGCCAGAATAGAATTAATATCATCAATATTTTCCTGATAATAATCCAGCAACTCTGTTAAAGAACTATTTTTTAGGCCAGAAATATCTGCTGCAGTTAAGCGCCGGATTTCTACTGACCCAATTTCACAGGAATTTTTTGCGTCCGGATTAAATAATAAGGTTGCCTTAGTCAACCGCTCAATTCCACGCTGATCAGTTTCTTCACAACTTTCTGTACCGATATTGACCAGATCCGTATTCGATTGTCGATCAATAGGATAATACATCCCTAAATAACGGTTATTTACAGAAGGTTCGATATAAGCAGTTAATAGATCTGTGATCTGATTACTGGATACATCAATATTCGTTGAAACACTGTTTTCTGCCAGTTCAGGTAATATACAGCGTGAGGAACCACTTGTATGAATCGCATTATAAGCAGTAAATAAATCTACACCTTGTTCTTTACTTGGATTCCCACCATTCAAGGCATATTCACAAGACAAGCCCTGGTTAAAGGCCAACACGTTATAAGCCAGACTCGAATTACCAGTATTGTCATAAAAGATGGTAGAGCGAGCAGTATTTTCGACAATCGTGTTATTAATGGCACTAAAAGTGAAGAAAGAACTTAATGGACGGCTGATTTCATTAGCCATTCGGAAAATATGACCTGTAGTACTGGTCGTATTTTTTGCAATCGTAGAGTTACTAATATCAGCTTTGGCATAACCACAGAAGTCCAGAATACTGGCCGTATCAGTAGAACCATTTTTGACAATGCTGCTTGCGCTAATTTCTAGCTTGGTCTCTGTACTGCCCAAATTCCCCACACAATCCATAGCCAAGACACTGCCATATGTAGCTGCTTTATTCTGATGAATTAAGGAATCCTGAATCCTGATAACTTTTTCATTATTCATCGCCACTGCATAAATTGCTCCCCCTTCTGCAGCCGCTCGTGAATTTACAATTTCACTATTCACGAGGCTTAGAGGACCGGCGACATAAAATGTTCCACCATTACCTTTATCCAGACTGGTTTTTGCAGCATAACCATCTTTCAGGATGACACCATTTACCACCATGCTGGCTTGGCTAGCGACCGTATTAAATAAGCGGGTTTTCCCTTGGCCTGAAATGGTGGTTGTTAAAGCCTCACGTGTTGGATATAAAAAGGTAATAGGACTTCTTTGAGTATAATTGAAGGGTGATTTTCCAAAAATATTGACATGGGATTCAACAATAATTTCACTATTGAGTTTGTATTCCCCAGCTTCGAGTTGGATGACATCTGGAGCGGAACCATCATTACGCAATGTACGGCCAACATTGCATCCTCCATAGGATTTATCCAGCTTGGCTGTCTTAATGGCTTCACGCAAGGAACAGGCACTGGTATTTTCCCCGTCCTCGTCAGCAAATGTAGTGACATATATGGTTTTATCTTCGGCTGCCATTAAACTCATGGCAGATAAAATCATGGCTGCAAGCAGTCCTTTTTTATAATTTTTCATGATTTTTCCTTAATCTTTTAATCTGCGACGTAGGCCGATCAACCCTATCAAGCCCATTAAGCCAGCAATCCCCCATGCCCCACCCGAGGTCTTCACAGACTTGTCTTTCATTTCATTTTTAGGTTCCTGTACAATCTGGGTACTTAAAACCAGATAAGGTTTGGACTTATTAAAGCGTGTAGAGGAAGTAACTACCTGAATTTCAAAAATGTCAGCACCATGCCATTGTGAATCTGGGGTATAAACAACATTCCCATCAATATCAATGACTGTTTTGCCCTTGGAAACAGTTTTGGTTTGGATAACCTGTAAGCAGCCATCTTGCCAAGGCTCACCCTTTGGATTCTCTCCAATAATGTTATTGCATTGCTCTTTAGGAATTAAATCACTATCTCCTAAAGCAGATTCAATTGAAAACTTTGCAGTCTCTCCTTTTAGAAGATCCTGTCCAACCAGACTGGTAGATGTTGGAACTGTAATTTCAATCGCACCACGGTCACAAAATAAGTTATCTAGTAAACGGTCTACACCGCGTTGGTCTGACGCCTCACAGCTGACTGAAGGATTGCTGCTATTGTAGCTAGTCCCTCTATTTACAATCGGTGAATCACTAACCTGATTATAATTCAACAGGATACGAGGACGTAGATAGCCCAAGAACTGATCTTTAGGAACGCTATAAGGACATAGAATAGCATCGCTATTTTGTTTTAAATTTAGACAAACACCTTCACTTTGATCTGAAGCCTCTGCAAACAAGCGAGTACCTGTCCAGATCTGGTTTGGATACGCAGCATCACCTGTACCACAAGATGCTGTTACCAGGTTATTGTGAATCGTACTTTTATCCGTAGTTTCAATCTGACAATCCTGCGTACCATTTCTTAAAATAATACTGTTCGCCACATAGGCTTTACCATTCGGGGCACTAATACGTAGTGCTGTACCTGTATTGTCCACTATTGTCAGGTTATTGATTCCCACTCCATCAATCACATTGATCAGTGCTCCCTTATTTTTTAACAGGGTACTGCTTAGGACTTCAGCATTAATGGATTGAATATCGGCAGGATTATCGACTTGGCCCGCTGTATAAATATTGGTAGCATTATTATTCAGCGTCTGGTTATTCTTTAAAACGCTTTGATAAACCAGAAAGTATGGAAGCTGGCTATAGAGTATGCCACCCTGTTGCGCCTGATTATTTTCAATCAGGCTGGTTTTTATTTCGGCAAAAGCAATCAGATTCTGGCCAAATTTCCCCACATTATAAATGGCACCACCTTGACTCGCAGCTCCCTTGTATAAGCGGCTGTAATCAATCACCAATTTACCTTTATTATGAATTAGGCCACCTTGTTCGGCACAGCTGCTTTTACCGCAACCTTCAAGGTCGAGTTCTTTTAAATTGACTTGAATCAGCTCTTCATCATTGCTAATACGGAAGAGATTATCTGTCCCTTTCATTTGAATATGAGCGTTATATAACCCCATTACCTTATCGGTACTACTAAATTCACCATCTACTTCTGCGATAGATTTAATCGTTACTGATTTCTTGATCGGGATATGCTTATTCAGTACATAGGTCGTTTTTTCTTTTAAGATAATGGTGCCAATAGCATTTTCGCCACCACAGCCCATATAACCTTCTTTAGCCAGGCCACGATTCACATATTCAACAGCTTCTCGAAGTGAACATTCCTTGTCATCTTTTTCAATATCTTCTGTGGTAGTTACAATAATTTCTGCACTATATGCCTGCCCCGCCATACATAGCAAAGCCATGCCTATGCTCTTCTTGAGCATACCCTTCTCCTTAATTTTTTATTTCTTTCTTTTTCTTCTAAAGTTGCATCTTCCTTGCAACAGCGAATTATTTTGCCTTACTTTCGCATAGACTGAGTAATTACTCAAGATGTTTTATAATTTAACGATATTCATCAATTAATGCATAAATCTGCCGCAGGTTAGCATTGCTGACCTTCAGCTTTTCGCCTTTAAGTAATTGAATAATCTGTTCTAATGTTTGTAAAAGCACGGAAGTTTGATGTGGTCCGTGATTTAGCAAATAATCAAAAATCTGTGGATCAAGATGAATACCGCGTCGGTCCAATACCGAGGATACCAAGGCAAATCGGTCCGCATAAAGACTGCCATTTGGGACACGGACACTAACTGCCTGCGTGAGTCGGGACTGCAAATCGGGCAATTCAAGCTTTAACTCAATGGGTGCAAAACGGGAAGAAAATACCAGCTGACCACCGCCTTCATCATTATAATTAATCAAGTGAAAAACGGCGCGTTGCCAGTGTGGAACCCCACTAATGGCTTCAATATCATCCAGTGCGATCAGGTCAAACCGGTCCAGCGAAGTAATCGCTTCAGTAGGCGCATCCAGAAGCTCCAGCAAAGACACCTGTATAGCAGTCTTACCGATTTCCAGATAAGAATCACAAATGGCAGAGAGTAAGTGACTTTTCCCTGTTCCAGCTCCGCCATACACATAAAAGCGGCTGATTAGGCCTGCATGCAGCTGTCGGACTGCATCAATTACATGCCCCCATCCCGGGCCCGAAAAATCACTAATTCGAGCATCGAGTTGAGGTTCTATATCTAGCTGCAATTGACGCATATGATTCTGATGGCCTTATGAGTCTTTATGAAGAGGTACATCCATCTTACTTGATTTCTCTCCCTCTTGCAGTGGTTTTGCTTCTGACTTTTTCATTTCAATATCAACATCTAAGTCTGAAGTTTCTACGCTTATGGAACCTGTAGCCGGATCATTCATGACGACTGCCTGATTTCCATAAAATGATGTGCATTCATAATATTCACGTGCATGTCTGAGCAGAACCACAATTACCGCTGCAACTGGGAGAGCAATCAGCATTCCCATGAAACCCGCCAGTTGAGCACCCGCCAGTACCGCAAATACAACTGCTACTGGTGATAAGCCAATTTTATCGCCAAGCAGGAATGGTTGCAGTACATAACCTTCTACCGCCTGACCGACCATAAAGACCACACCAACCAGAACCAGTTGCCACCAGTCAATCCCAAACTGCAGGAAAGTTGCAATCACAGCCGCAATAATACCGACAGCAAAGCCCAGATAAGGAATAATACTGGCCAGGCCTGCCACCATACCGATAATCAAACCGACTTCAAGACCAATCAGTTGTAAGCCCACTGCATAAACAATTCCCAGCAGAATCATCACCAGAAACTGTCCTTTGACAAAGGCGCCCAGCACACTGTGGCATTCACCTACAATTCTTAAGGTGCTTTCTTCATAAGGGCGTGGAATCAGGCGACGCAAGCTTTCCAGCATACGATCCCAATCCAGCAGGAAATAGAATGCAATAATTGGAATCAGGACAATCGTACCGCCAATCTGCAAGAAGTTAATTCCAGATTGTGCAAGGCGTAGCAGGAAGGCCTGAATACTGTCAGCACTATAATTGGTTTGCACATAGTCCATGACCACATCAGAAATCTGTGTGGTATCAATTTCCATTTCAACGACATTGAAGGTATTCGACAACCATGGCAAAAAGGTTGAATTAATCCAGCCAATGACCGCAGGTATATTGTCACGCGCATAAATCAGCTGCTGCCAGATCAACGGCACCAGATACCAGATCGCCAGGATCATAACGATCCCGATTCCAGTAAAAACGATACTAATAGAGAGCCAACGCGGCAGACCGATATCGTGCAGTTTATCTACCAGCGGGCTGAACAGATAAGCCATTAAAAACGCTGCAACAAATGGAATTACAACGGGTTTTAGTAAATATAGAATCCACAACAACAAAGCTATCCCAGCTAGGATAAACACGCGACGCAATGTGCGATCTACCATAAAGTTTCGCCTTCTCTCTATTAATCGTTATAAAAAGTAAAATATTTTAATAAAGATAGCATTTTAGGGCATAAATACCATAAGAGTTTTGCATATTCAGGTTATAATCCCCCGCGCGAATGCGGAGACTTCATTATGAGCAACTCAACTTCTACCCCAAACACTGGTTTAAGCTACAAAGATGCAGGTGTCGATATTGAAGCGGGAGACGCGTTAGTCGACCGAATCAAGTCCGTCGCTAAGCGTACTAAACGTCCTGAAGTAATGGGCGGATTAGGCGGTTTCGGCGCCCTTTGTAAGATCCCTAAAGGTTATGAAGAACCTGTTCTCGTATCAGGCACAGATGGTGTTGGTACAAAATTACGTCTGGCACTGAATTTGAACCGTCATGACACCATTGGTCAAGATCTGGTTGCAATGTGTGTGAACGACCTTCTCGTTTGTGGTGCTGAACCACTCTTCTTCTTGGACTATTATGCGACTGGTCACCTAAATGTGGACGTGGCTGCAAATGTCGTAACAGGAATCGGTGCTGGCTGTGAACTTGCAGGCTGTGCACTGGTTGGTGGTGAAACTGCTGAAATGCCAGGCATGTACGAAGGTGAAGATTACGATCTTGCAGGCTTCTGTGTCGGTGTAGTTGAGCAAAGCAAAATTATTGATGGCTCTAAAGTAAAAGCGGGTGATGTACTTATTGGTGTTGCATCTTCTGGTGCACACTCAAACGGTTATTCGTTGCTTCGTAAAATTCTTGAAGTTAAAAATGTTGACCTGAATCAAATCGTTGATGGTCGTCCACTTGCTGATGTTGCAATGGAACCAACACGCATTTATGTGAAATCTATTCTTGAACTGCTAAAACAGGTTGATGTACATGCGATGGCACACATCACGGGTGGCGGTTTGCCAGGCAACCTGCCTCGCGTATTACCAAACGGTGCTCAAGCAGTCGTAAATGAATCTTCTTGGGAATGGCCTGAGCTGTTCAAACTCCTTCAACGCGAAGGCGGTGTAGAACAGTTTGAAATGTATCGTACCTTTAACTGTGGCGTAGGTATGGTTCTTGTTGTTGATGCAGCCGAAGCAGACAAAACTGTAGAGTTACTCAACGGTTTGGGTGAGAAAGCATGGACCATGGGTCATATTGCAGATAATGCCGAGTCTGTAGAAGGCGCTGACGAAAAAATCCGTGTGATCTTCGCGTAATTTCGCATGATTAAAATTGCTGTACTTGTTTCAGGCAGTGGATCGAACCTGCAAGCCCTGATTGATGCCAATCTGTCAGGAGAAATTGTCGGGGTGCTTTCCAACAAGCCTGAAGCATTTGCTTTAGAGCGCGCTCATAAAGCAGGAATTCCGACCGCAGTCATTGAACATAAGCAGTATCCAAGCCGGGAAGCTTTTGATGATGTCATGCATCAGCAGCTTCTGGACTGGGATGTTGATCTAGTGGTACTTGCGGGCTTTATGCGAATTTTAAGTGAAAAATTTGTGAAAGCCTGGGAAGGGAAAATGCTGAATATTCACCCTTCTCTTTTGCCACATTACAAAGGCATGCATACCCATCAGCGCGTCCTGAATACTGGTGATGTTCTGCATGGTTGTACAGTGCATTATGTCACCCCCGAACTGGATGCCGGCCAAGCCTTAGCACAGGGTGTATTAAAAGTATCGCATCAAGATACGACTCACACTTTAGCTCAGCGGGTACATATACTGGAACATCTGATTTACCCACAAGTGGTAGAATGGATTTGTAATGGGACAATTCAGCATACTGAACAAGGTGTGTTGTACCATAATGCAAAAATGCAAGAACCCGTTCAATTCTGCAAATTCTAAAAGTCCAAATATAAAAAAACGCATCCTCGGATGCGTTTTTTTATTTCTTTAGATGAGATGAACTTTAAGCAGACTGTTGCTGAATCAGTTGTTTGACCAGACTCGCTACTTGCTCAGGCTGCTCTAATGGGAACATATGCCCACCATCTACTACTGTAAATGGAATGCCAAATTTCTTTTGCACTTGCTGCGGAAATCTGCGCGCCAAAAATGGACCTTTCTTGGCAACCACCAGATGTACTGGTACTTTTGGTTTTGCCTGAGGTAACCACCATAGCGATGGATTGGTTCTAAAGATATTCACTTCATCCATTTTAGGAATGGTGAGTTCAACTCCACCTCGAACCGGATCATCCTTTAAGGCATAGTCAATATAAGCCTGGAAGCAATCTGCATCAAAATCCTGATAAAAGCCTTTCGGTCGTAGCAGTTCAGCTGCCTGTTCCCGAGACTCCCAATGATCACGACGGCGTTTCGACAAACCTGCAGGTGACATCTGGTCCAGTGCTTTTAAGCGAAAAGTTTTTGCAATATGCAACGCCAAGGCTTCTTTGCCCATGATCATCGGCGGATCAAGCATAATCATTTGCGAAAAAATTTCCGGACGCTGTAGGGAGGCCTGAAAACTCAGGACTGAACCTAATGAATGCCCCAAACCAATTACCGGACGTCCATGAGACTGACGCACGATACTATCAATCACCTGCTGAGTCAGACTTTTCCAGTGATTATCAATCGGATAACGCTTATCAGGCCCTAATAACGGCACATAGATAATATCGTAATCATCTTGCAGTCCCTCAAACAGCTTTTGATAGACTTTAGATGGTACGCCATTGGCGTGTGCAAAATGAATCAAGGGTTTCATTGTAATGTCGTTTTATTTTCTGACTGAAGTTTCTGTGCCACTGAAGTTGCAATTCCTTCACCAATCGATGAACCCATACGACCTAGTACTGACTCAAATGGACTATATTCAATGGTGTAATTTAAAGCTTTTTCAGTTTTTAGTTCACGCTTCAAAGTATTTAAACTACCAATACGATCTGCAATACCCAATTTCACCGCCTGTTCACCGGTCCAGAACAGACCTGAGAAAATAGCAGGATCAGTCGATTTTAATTTCGCTCCACGTCCCTGCTTTACAGCATTAATAAAGTGACCATGCACATTATCCAGCACACCTTGTACATGCGCTTTTTGCGCAGGATCAACCGGCTGTGTCATGGACAGCAAAGCTTTATTTTCACCTGAAGTCATGGTGCGGTCTTCAACTCCAAGTTTTTGCAGCAGGTTATTCACACCATAGTTCGGCATGATCACACCAATTGAACCGACCAGACTCGATGGATTGACAATGATTTCATCTGCAGCGGATGCAATATAGTAAGCACCAGAAGCCCCTGTATCACCAATCACGGCATAGAGTTTTTTCTCAGGATACTGTTTTTTCAGATACTGGATTTCCTGCCAGATTTCATCTGACTGGACTGGTGAACCACCCGGTGAATTAATATTTAAAACGACAGCCTTACTTTGCTTGTTTTCAAAGGCTTTTTTGAGTGATTTGATGGTATTGCTACTGTTTACGCTTTGCTTGTCTGCGGCAATCGTGCCAATAATATCAACCACAGCAATGTGTGCACCTGCGCCTGCACTTGGATCAGAAGCACTCATGCTACAGCCTTTACCCAGCGCAAGAATGACAACCAGCAGATAAGCGAAGGTCAGAAATTTAAAGAAGATCCCCCAGCGACGTGCCCGTCGTTGCTCTTCTACTGAAGCTAAAACCGCTTTTTCCAGCAGTTTCCATTCTGGGCCAGTCGGTTGAACTGGTTGTTGCGTATTTTGTATTTGATTTTCAGGTTTTGGTGGCCAATCGGACATAAATAATCCAATAAATTAATTTATATTGAACCCATTATATACACCGAAAAGGGTAATTCTGTCTAAAGAAACCGTTTTCGCCTATAATAAGTGCTATTCTTTTTTATTTTATCAATATTACAACTCAATGACTGAACGCAGCTCAAAGAATTCAGCTTACGGTTTACTCAAATATATTAGCCGCCAACCGCTTTCAGTTTCCCGATGGATTGCGCGTATTCTTGCCTTAATCGTTAATATTTTTAAAGTTTCTAAAACTTCTGATGTAATTCGCCTGAACCTTGAGATCAGTTTGTCTGAACTGTCGACACAGGAAAGAGAACGGATTACCCGTGCCGCGATTCGCAATGAACTGATGTCTTATTTCGAATTTTTCAGTATTTGGGGTTCGAGTAATCAGAAAAATATTGAGAGAGTGCATAAGGTTATAGGCGAAGATTTACTGCATGATGCCTTGGCACAAAATAAAGGTCTGGTACTGATTGTGCCGCACTTTGGCACTTGGGAAATCATGAATGCCTATGTTGCGCAATTCACTTCAATGACCATCATGTATAAACCTGTAAAAAATCAGGCAGCGGATCAATTTGTTCGTGCAGCACGCAGCCGCGAACAGGCCAATCTGGTGCCGACAGATGAGTCTGGTGTAAGACAAATTTTCAAGGCCTTGAAGCAAGGTGGCACCACTGTCATTCTGCCGGATCATACACCCAACGTTGGCGGTGAATATATTCCTTACTTTGGCGTTCCTTTGGCCACCAGCAACCTGAGTGCCAAGCTGATCCAGAAAACCAAAGCCCGTGCGCTGTTTCTTTATGCCCTGCGTAATGAGGATGCTGGCTTTGATATTCATATCGAGGCCATAGATGAAAAAATTTATCAGGGAGATGCTAATCAAGGTACAGGCATCATCATCAACACGATTGAAAACCTGATTCAGCGTCATCCTGAACATTATCACTGGAGCTATAAACGCTTTAGAGCTCACGAAGATCTGGGAAATATTTATAAGCTTGATCATAACCAAGCTTTGTCCAAAGTGAACCAGTTAAGAACTTCTAATCTGGCTGCTGTTGAACCATCTCTAGAATCAGTCAGTTAGATTTTGTTTTTGTAACCATTTCCAGCGACTTCTTTCAGTTTCTAGAATGATTTGAGTTCCTTGCTGATGAAAATGCAGGCTGCCATGCTCTGCTGTAGTCAATAGAGGAATATCCAATTCTTTGAGACGCTGTTGAGTCAACTGACTTGGATGCCCGTAACGATTAAATTTTCCAGCAGACGCAATCGCCAGTTTAGGACGATAGTGCTGCAAGAATTGATAAGCTGAACTGTGCTGACTGCCATGATGGCCTAAGACCAAGACATCCACTTTTAAATCGGGGTAGTCTTTGAGTAACTGATATTCAGTCTGCCAACCTGCATCTCCCATCAGCAGAAAATTCTGATAAGGCCAGACATCTTTGAGCTGCAAATACACTACACAAGACAGGTCATTTTTATTGAAATTAGCAGTATTTAATTGTTCTAGTTTTGGTGCAATGACCTTAATCTGCACATCATTCTGCCATTGCCACCGCTGTCCCTGATAACATAATTGAAAGTTTGAAGAGGCTGCAGTTTCGGTCACTTCATTGGCATAGATATTCTTAATCTTGAGCTGCTCTTTAATGCTGTGATAAGCACCACTATGGTCCTGATCCAGATGCGTTAAAATCACCTGCTCCAGTTGAGAAACACCTTGTACCGACAGAAATGGCATGATTACCTGCTTCCCAATACTAAATTTTTCCTCATCATAATAACCACCCATATCGATCATCATGTTATGAGTTCCATAACGAAGGAATATCGCCTGCCCTTGCCCAACGTCCAGCACCGAAAGCTGAAATGGCGGATGATTAAATTGAGGAACACAAACTGGTACCGCCGCGACAGCTATCCAGGATTTTGGTAATACTCCACGTGGTAAGAATAAAATCAGCAAAGACAGAATACATAGCCCAATCATCCAGTGATTCATTGCAACTGGAATTAACTGCGGTTTAAACCAGTGATCCAGCAGATTTAAGAAGCCCAACAGGATATTCAGCAACAGATCATTAAGCTGAAATAGCATGCTTGAGACCGGTTCAGCGATAAAAAAGAGAATTGCTGCCAGAATATCGATCGGTACAATCAAAAGACCGATCCAGGGAATTGCGACCAAATTGCTGAACGGTGTGATCCAGGCAATCTGCTTAAAAAACAGCATCATTAAAGGAAATAAAGCGAGAAAGATTTTCCACTGTGATTCCACTAGCACTTTAGCTGCAAAATACAGTTTTTGTATTGCTGTCTGATTTTGCTCGGATGGTCGCTGTTGAATGGTCTGATAAATTCTGAGCAATACAAAACAGGCCCCATAGGATAGCCAGAAAGCCGCGGACAAGATACTAAAGGGATCAATGAATAACAGTAAGGCGGCGCTCAGAATCAGTAGTTTTAAAGCCTGCAGATTTTGTCGAAGCAGCATGAGGATGACACCAATCATACAGATCAGCAGAGTGCGGATTGCCGGGATTTCAAAACCCACAAAGGCACAGTACAGCACCACACAAAACAGAAAAGGTAAAGCCAGAAAATACTGGCGTGTCCATCTTAGATAAAGCTGAGGCATACTTCGTGCGACGAGTAGCCGAAGCATGGCACAGACCATCAGGGCAAAGATCAGCACATGTGGTCCGGAAATCGCCAGTAAGTGACTCATACCCATACGTCGAAATTGCTGTTCAGTTGCAGGATTTAAAAGGCTTTCATCTCCGGTGAGCAAAGCCAGAAGCAAACCTTTATTTTGTACAGGTTGCCTTGCTATGAACTCTCTTAATTGCAGCCGCTTCTTCTCTACCCAAAGTAGAAATTGCTGAGTTAAAGCTCTTTGCTCTCGAATAAACTGACTATACCCCAGTGTAGAAACAGTAGCTGAATCAAGTTGCTCTATCTGTTTGATCCGGAAACCTGCCATCATATTCTGTTGCAGTGCCCATTTTTCAGCATCAAAAGCACCGGGCGTTGCATAACTGTGATTAGGACGTACCTGCCCTTGCAGCCGGTAATAATGCCCCAGTTCAAGTGCATTATTTTCATGATTCGCTGATAGTTGTGAAGTATTCGATGAGGTTTTAGGTAGAAAACCCATCCAGGTTACGGTGCGTCCATCGAGGTTTAATACTTCCAAAGGCTGCTGGATGGATTGTTCACCGAGTTTATTCAAGCGTTTGACATAAACGATAATGTCTTTCTGCAGTACTTCATGCTCGACATTCAATAGCCGTTGGCTGAGCTGTTGATTGGCATAACCATATCCCAAAAATGTCCCGAGTAGAATACAGGTACTTACCAGCAATCCTTTATGTAAGGGCTTTTTCAGAACAGTATTGAGCTTGGAACTACAGAAATAAAAGAGCACAGCAAGAAATATCACTGAGATTGAATTCAACTCAATATTCAGAAAAGATTTTCCCATACTGGCAAGGCCTAAAATCCAGCCCAGACACAGCCATTGCAACATGAAGATTTTCTTTTTTATTATTATTTTCAGGCAATAATAAAGCCCACCGAAGTGAGCTTCAATTAAAGAAGATTATTTCTGTAATTAGTCATTCATCCATAGACCATCACGCATATGTAGAATCCGGTCTGCCGAATGTGCCAATTGTTCATCATGGGTCACAATTAACATGGCCATATTGAATTCACTACGTAATTCAGTCAGCAACTCAAAGATTTTATCGGCTGTTTTACGGTCCAAGTTACCTGTTGGCTCATCTGCCATCATTAACTTCGGCTTGGTCACCACGGCACGAGCCAGTGCTACACGCTGACGCTCGCCCCCTGAAAGTTCGCCCGGTTGATGGGTTAAACGATGGGTTAATCCAACACGCTCCAGTAAGTATTCTGCCTGCTGTTTAGCCTCTTTAAACTTGACGTTTTTACGAAGCATTAAAGGCATCGCGACATTTTCTAGTGCAGTAAACTCTGGCAATAAATGGTGGAATTGATATACAAAGCCCAAATTTTCATTACGGACATAGCCGCGTTCTGCTTCAGATAAATTGTCAAAACGGCGGCCATTGACCATCACTTGTCCGGCAGAAGGACGATCCAATCCTCCCAGAATATGCAACAAGGTACTTTTACCGGAACCACTTGAACCGACAATAGAAACAAATTCCCCGGCCTTTACCTGCAATGAAATCCCTTTGATCACATCAACCGTAGATTTTCCATCTGTAAAAGATTTCTCGATATTTTGGGCATCCAGAACCAGATTACTCATAACGCAATGCCTCCGCCGGTTGAATTTTAGCAGCACGGAATGCTGGATAAATAGTGGCTAGGAAACTTAAGGCAAGTGACAAACCTACAATCACGACCACATCCTGCCAGCGCAGATAAGAAGGTAAATAGTTGATGAAGTAAGCATCAAACATATTCAGGCCAAGTGAATTGTTTAACCAGCCAATAAAACTACTAATACTGGTGGCGGCAATAATCCCGAGAATGGCACCCGCACAAGTTCCGATTACGCCGATCACAGTACCTTGAACCATAAAGATTCGGGTAATCGTGGCAGGTGAAGCACCCAAAGTACGTAAAATTGCGATGTCGGATTTTTTATCTGTGACCACCATTACCAGTGAAGACACGATATTAAATGCTGCGACCAGGACAATCAGGAATAATAATAAGCTGACCATTGCTTTTTCCATCTGAATTGCGCTGAACAGATTACCGTGGGTATAAGTCCAGTCAGAGGCATAGAAGTTACCCGGTAAATCACGCACAATTTCCTGAGAAACCTGAGGCGCTGCGAAAATGTCATCCAGCTTCATACGTACGCCTTGTGCACCATCTGGCAGACGTAACAAGGTTGAAGCATCGTTCAAGGCAATATAACCCATCATCGAATCAACTTCTGCACCAATGCTGAAGATCCCAACCACTTTAAAGCGTTTAAAACGTGGCACAACACCCGCTGGTGAAGGCGTCGCTTCAGGTAGAACCAAGGTAATATTATCGTTCAAGCCTACGCCCATGGCATCTGCCATCTGTTTGCCTAAAACAATCCCAAATTCACCTTTTTTCAGGTTATCAATACTACCCTCGACCATATGGTTCTGGATGATCGAAACTTTCTTCTCATACTTTGGTTCAATTCCGCTGACCATAATTCCGGCAACTTGCCCTTGAGCCGTGAGCATCCCCTGTAACTGGGTAAAAGGAGCCACACCTTGAACGTGTTCATGCCGCTCAATCTGCTTTGCAAGTTCAGGCCAATTTGTTAGAATTTGCGTCGAAGAAACAGTGGCTTGAGGAACCATCCCCAAGACGCGATTTTTCAACTCTCGGTCAAAACCATTCATGACAGACAAAACTGTAATGAGGACTGCTACACCGAGCGTGAGACCGATCATTGAGACCAATGCGATAAAAGAAATGAAGTGGTTACTACGCCGTGCGCGAGTATATTTCAACCCTATATACAGCGAGATTGGTTTGAACATAACCATCTAGTCCGAGGTAATAAATTATGGAAAATGTACAGCATCCAAACGGATTCACTGAAAGACGAGTCCTGTCTCGAATCGATGCTGCTTTACGAATCAATTATCAGATTATTTCCGATGATGTTGCCTTGAATGATCCTTACGATGCTAATTTCGTATTGCCCCGCTATTTTCTACTACTTGCAGAGCTAGATCAATTTGATCATGCTGTTAACTACGAATTAGAACAATTATCTGAAAAAGATCAACAAATTGCTCGAATCTTATCCTTATTCAACCAAAAATTAAACCTTATTACCGGTTCTTTGTATGACGCAATTGTACAAAGCATGTTACCTGTACCGGAACATGTGAACTTTTCAGAGACTGGTTTTAGCTTCTTTAGTGATCAGCCGATTAGTGAAGGAACCTATCTGCATGTGACTTTAAGTCACCCGGAAAACTTCTTCCACATCGCGGCAACCGCTCAGGTGGCCTACAGTCGTGCAGAAGAAAACGGGAAATATCGTACGGGTGCTTATTTCATTACCCTGCATCCTCAGGATCGCGTCAAACTGGGCGAATGTGTGAAAGCCAGCTTTGCTTAAGACTGGTATCTATCTTTTTATTAAAGGCGGGCTTTATAGCTCGCCTTAATTTCTTTAGCGAAATAAACCACTAAGCCAAACAATAAGATTACTACACCCACCAAAGCAATGAGCGGCAATTTTTCATTATTCAATAATACACCTACCAGCAAGGCCAGCATCGGTGTCAGAACGGTGGTTAAAGATAGAGTCGTCGGCTTAATCTTCTGTACCAGTTTGAAATAACAGAACATCGCAATCAGTGATGCCATAATTACCGCATATACCAGACCAAATAAGGACTTGGCATGTGGCATAGCAGTGGGTGCGTATTGCCAGATAAATGGCAACATACCCAGAGAAAAAACGACTGACAAACCAATCGAACCGGCCGCCTGTGCCATAGGATCAATTGGTGCATTGATTTTCTTCACCCAGAACATAGATACGCAATAAACTAATACACCAACCAGAGCGATCACGATTCCAATTGGCTGTATATGCTGATCTGCATCACCTAGACAGATCACCGAAAGTCCGATTAAAGCGATTCCCATTCCCAGCCATTGATTTAGCGAAAGTTGCATCTGAAAGACAAAACGCCCAATCAGACCTGAAATTAGGGGGGCCAAGCCGAACATTAAGGCAATGATGCCGGAACTTAAATAATCCGTAGACCAGTAAGTAAAAATTTGCGAGCCGATAAAACTGCATGCACCCGCCAAGTAACTATGCAGGGAAACACGATCAAGCGGTAATCTGGTTTTAAATAACCACAATAATCCTAAGGCCAGAGGCAAAGCCAAAAAGAAGCGGATCGCCAATGCCCACATCGGATGCAAATCTTCCACACTCCAGACAATCGCCAGTGGTGTGGTGGACCAGATGAAAACCAGCAAGGCATAGGTCAACATCAGGTTACTTTTTGGGGGCATACTTGATCTCGTTTTTTATTTAATCGCAGTTTTACGTTTCTGTTTTTGAATGGTTTGATCTAGAGAGCTGGAAAATTCACGTTTATCACGTTCAGAAATCGGCGGTGGGCCACCGGTTTGTACACCAGCCCCCCGCAAGGTATCCATAAAATCACGTAAATGTAGACGTGCTTTGACGTTAGCCACTGTATAGATTTCGCCACGCGGGTGAATCGCGATACCGCCCTTCTCGATGACTTGAGCAGCCAAAGGAATATCCTGCGTCACCACAATGTCATGCTCTTTCATACGATCAACAATTTCCTGATCTGCTGCATCTGCCCCGCTCATCACCTGAATAGAATTGATACGAATCGACGGTGTAATCCCTACCGGCTGATTAGCCACAAAAGTGACTTCAAGCTGATAACGATCGGAGGCACGGATAATCACATCTTTCAGAATACGAGGTAATGCATCTGCATCGACCCAAAGTTTGAATGGCAACACACAGCTTTCCATAAGGGAGAAATTTGGACTAGTGTAGCAAATCAGAGGATGCAGGTTGATGCCTAAAACTGCTCTTTCTCTGAATATCCTGGTATTTAAATACTCAACTCAACCGTATTAAATGAGTCAGCCACTCACAACTAGAAAAATATTTGACTTCACATGATTTGCATTTTAATTTTTAAATTCATTCGAGTGACTTGAAAAATCGTAATGACCCTCGATTAACTATAAATAAGTCATCCAAGATCAATTGTGCATATGAAAAAACAGAATAGCCCAGAGATCATCACTATTGATGATCAAAATTTCGGTAGTCATGTCGAACATTGGACCTTGCTTACTGAAAACCCAGGCACAGATGTTCCCCAGTGGTTAGGCAAAGCCCTTGACGCACCTGTAATGCCGATGGGCTTGTGTACACAAGAATGCGATATGGATGAAACCACCTGGCTGATTCAGGGACCGAGCAAAGCTGCGGTACAATTAAGCCAAGTGATTGCCGTAGAAAATAACAAGCCACAGGCTGTGAAAACCGCATTTCCGGGTTTTGACAGTCCCTACCAGGTGAAAGCCACGATTGACCGGATTATTTCTTGTAAATCCGACACCCAAGCTGTGTTGCGTCTCAATCTGGGTGCCAACAATATCATCTATGCCTTTGATACGCTGTACAGCGTCAACCGGTCGCATTATGAAAAAGACCAGTCTTATATCGTCAACTTAAATGCTTGGGCTTATGAACTGGAAGTGGTGACTGACCATGAACATTTAGTCGTGGATGATCCTGCCTCTATCAAACATCACCGTGCCCTGAATGCAATTCTTGCGGAAAATAATGGTGTTGCACCGGATAATTTACAGGAACAGATCGATGCTTGGGAGCCGAAATCTGAAGAAGACAAAGAACCGGTAACGGTTGATTTCTCCAAAATGGTCGCTTATCTCTATGGTGAGACCATGGGTCAGGAAGATGAAGCCTGGTTCCAGGGCAATATTGTCGGTAAAACTTCAATGCAATTTATGGATCAGGACTACATGCTCTATGATGTTACCCTGATTCATGATGAAGGCCAGCCGGCTACCTTGATCCGTGTAGCCACCCGCAATGACAAGCATAAAGATTTCCAGATTGGTCAATATATTCGGGGCAATCTGTGGATTCAGGCCAATATCTATCGAAAAGCAGCTTAAGCTGAATATCCAGATCGGAGGCTCATATTTTTATATGAGTCTCCTGTTTTTTATTTATTTTAGTGCGATATTCTCTCAATTCTGATTATTTTTTATCCACAATTGAAATCAGAATTAATGGATTTTGAATTTATTAAAAATAGATTTATCCACAGATTTAAATTCAAATAAATTCATTTTCAATGTTATCTTAAACTGAATAATCATATTAAAAACATTATAAAAATAATGACTTAATATAATAGTTCTATTTTTATGAATATATTGAGGCCAGTTATTTAAATAAAATTAATACTTTATGAAGTTTAGTTAAGAATGTACTTTATTTAATCAATTTTTTATGGTAAAAATACGATCAACAAATAATCATTTACGATAAATAGATCGGATAATAAATATCTATGAAAATCGTTCAAGAAGAAAATTTACAGCAGGTTGAGCATCATCTTGGCTCGCGTTATCAGCTTGATATGATGTCATGCCTATTTTTCGTATTGGGTATGCTCATTTGCGGCTATATCTTACATAACTTTGTTTTTTAACCCGAATTAAATGATAAAAAAACCCGGCCAATTGCCGGGTTTTTTAATTCTCAGGAATTAAGCATTGCGTTTAGCAAAGTCATCCATGAAGTTTACCAATGCCTGTACACCTTCTAACGGTACGGCATTGTAAATGCTGGCACGCATACCGCCTACTGAACGGTGGCCGGCAAGGTTAAGCAAATGGTTTTCTTTTGCTTCTTGCAGGAACTGTTTTTCAAGTTCAGGATTTGCCAAGGTAAATGGAACGTTCATGATTGAACGGTTTTCTTTGGCAATCGGATTTGCATAGAAGTCGCTAGAATCGATATAGCCATAAAGCAATTCAGCTTTTTGCAGGTTCACTTTATGAATCGCGTCTACACCGCCCTGTTCCAGTAACCATTCAAATACCAGACCAGATAGATACCATGCATAAGTTGATGGTGTGTTGACCATCGAACCGTTTTTCGCTTGATCTGCATATTTCAGGATGCTTGGAATTTCAGGTTTTGCCTGATCAAGCAGATCTTCACGGATAATAACCAGTGTTAAACCTGCAGGGCCAATATTCTTTTGCGCACCGGCATAGATCAGACCGAATTTAGAAACATCAATCGGTGCAGACAGAATGCTTGAAGAGAAATCACATACGAGTGGCTTATCAGTTTCTGGCACATGGGCAAATTGCAGACCGCCAATAGTTTCGTTATCTGCATAATGCACATAAGCGGCATCATCAGAAAGATTCCATGTGCTTTGATCAGCAATCGCTAATTTACCATCTTCAGTTTTAATGCCTGCTTCAACCACATTGATATCGCCATAGCGTTTAGCTTCTTTCAATGCTTTTTCAGACCAGATACCGGTACGGATATAGTCAGCTTTGTTGTTTTTACCCAGCAAGTTCAATGGAATTGCCGAGAATTGCAAAGATGCACCACCCTGCAAGAACAGTACTTTATAGTTCTCAGGAATATTCATGAGTTTGCGAAGGTCTGCTTCTGCCTTTTCCGCAACTGCAACATAGTCTGCACTACGGTGGCTCATTTCCATGATCGAAAGACCTTTGCCCTGCCAGTCAAGCATTTCAGCTTGAGCCTTTTCAAGTACGGCAGTAGGTAATGCAGCAGGACCAGCACAGAAGTTGTACGCGCGCATGATTTTTCCTTTCAGAGTGAAACACAATAAAATGATGGCATTTAACCATATCTGGACGCCGCTTGCACAAAATTATTTCTATCCAAGAATGAAGATAGAGTCAAAAAACCAATCTAGATTCGAGGGATAATTTGAATATCTTTGATTTTTTTGTTCTAACTCGGTGATTTCATTTATGAGAAATTGTACAGCTAAAAATATTCAATCTCATCCAATACTTAGAAGATGTTGAATCGGCCGCTAATATAAAATAATTGAAAAATGAATTTAAACTCGGCTCAAGTTTTAGAGTGACATAGAACTATCAGCTTGAAACTTGAGAAGTGAATTGTTTCAAATTACAACAATACTACAACTTAACCCATTCCTGCACTGCAAGCACTTGATTTATAATGCAGCTTAGACTGAATTAATGTGACTTTTACATTACCACTTTATGAATATGAAGAAAAATAAACAATGTGTCTGCTGGGGTCTGACTGTACTTGCATCTATGATGTATGGCAGTTTTGCTTATGCACAAAGCATCAGCTTTAAGGATGCAGAACAACAATTGTTGCAACGTTCCTATAGTAGCCAGGCTTTTCAAAGTCTGGAGCAAGCGTCAAAACTTGAAGCAGAAGCTGTCAAAGGTATTGGCCTACCTCGTGTTGACCTGAATGTTCGTGCCTATGCCTTTCATAGTGAAGTCGATATTCCATTAAAGCAGTTTAAAAATAATCTGGAAAATTCACTCTCTCAAGGCGTGAATGGCCGGCTTAATGAGTGGGAAGCCAGTAATGGTGTGGATCTACCTGCAGGTATTACTGATCCACTGCGTGAAGGACTTAACAATACTATTCATAGCGGAGTTGGTCTGATTCCGGATACGTCTAATGTCGTCCTTGAAGATCAGGTGATTCGTCCCACTGTTTCCGTGATGATGCCACTATATACCGGAGGCCTCACCCGTAGCGCCAAAGAAATTGCCAATATTCAGTCAGGACGTAGCGAACTTAGCAATCAGCAGCAACAGGACACGCAGCGTTTTGAACTGATTCAGTCTTACTTTAATGTTCAACTACAAAAACAGTTACTGGATGCAGCACTCTTTAATTCAAATGCCATGCAACAACATTATCGTAATGCTCTGAAGCTGGAACAGCAGGGTTTTATCAGTAAAGGTCAACGCATGCAGTTCGAAGTGGCACGCAACAATGCTGAACGCGCACAACAAAATGCCCAAGCCAATCTGAATGCTGCCCTATTTCAGCTAAATAATCTGTTGCTGGATAGCAATATCACCGAGCTAAGCACACCTTTGTTTGTGAATCGTGCTGAACCCCAAAATGTGAATATTCTGCTCAGCAGTTTTAGCCAGAACTCTCCTCTGATCAAAAAAATGCAGATGGATACCGAACTGGCCAAAGCCAATGTCAAAGCCCAGCAGGCCGCTAAAAAGCCAAATGTTTTTGCGTTTGGTGAATATAGCTTGGATCAACATCAAAACTGGATTGTGGGGGTTGCAGCACGTTATAACCTGTTCTCAGGCATTGATAAAAATAAAAATATTCAGGCTGCAGAGCTGAAACGCTATGCCGCTGAACTCATGACGGCGCGTACCCAGCAGGAGATTGAAAACCTGATTTATAAATCATTTAGTGAAGCAGTCAGCGCCCAGCAAAGTGATGCTCTACTTCAGCAGAACCTGAAAGCAGCTCAGGAAAACCTGCGTATTCAGGAGTTATCCTTTAAGGAAGAAGTCGGGACAGCCACTCAGGTCATCGATGCCCAAAACATGCTCAGCAGTTTAAAGGCAGAAATGGCATTAAACGCTTATAAATATGTAATATCTCTCGCGACCTTATTACAGAGCCATGGCTCAATTGTTGAATTTCCAAATTACATGCAACATGCCAATACCCACTATATTCGTTAATGGAGCCAGACATGACAGATGAGCAAAAGCCAGAACATCCTGTTGATGAAACGGCTTCAGAAATCAATTACAGTGAATCAGAGCCAGATAATCCTGAAAGCACAGAAAAAAAATCGCGCAAAAAATATCTGCTTTTAGCTTTAATTCCAGTGATTCTTGCTTTGATTGGGTTTGGCCTATGGAAAACCTATCAACCCAAAGAAATCGAGCTACAAGGCCGGGTTGAGGCAGAAACCGTTCAAGTGGCCACCAAAGTTCCAAGCCGGATTGAAAAGATTTATGTACAGGAAGGCGATAACGTCAAGAAAGGCCAGGCGCTGGTAAAATTACATAGTCCTGAAATTGAGGCGAAAAAGCAGCAGGCTTTAGCTACTTTACAGTCTGCATTAGCACTTCAGTCCACCGCAGAACGTGGTTCTCAGGAAGAAAATATCGCTTCTCTGTATGCCAACTGGCAGTCACTAAAAGCACAGGAGCAACTCGCTAAAACTTCCTATCAACGTGGAGCTAACCTGTTTAAGGAGGGTGTCATTTCCCGCCAGCGCCGAGATGAACTGTTTGCAGCTTCACAATCTGCATCCCAAATGACAGAAGCCGCTTATCAGCAATATGCCCGGGCTAAACGCGGCAGTACACCAGAACAGAAAAGTTCTGCAGATGCTCAGGTCGATATAGCCCGTGCAGCAGTCGCCGAAGCCAATGCACTAGAAGCAGAAACTGAATTATTGGCACCGATTGATGGTACCGTCTCCAAAACCTATGGCAATGCCACTGAGCTGGTGGCAACCGCAGTGCCAGTGGTCAGCCTGATCTCGGCAGAACGCTGGATTAGCCTGAATATTCGTGAAGACCAATATGCCGCTTTAGGTAAACAGCAACAGCTTGAAGGGTTTATTCCGGCACTGAATCAATCAGCTACTTTTAAAGTAAAAAATATTAGTGCTGAAGGTGAATTTGCCACCATTAAAACCACGCGCCAAACCGGTGGTTATGATGTCCGCAGTTTTAAAGTTCATCTTGTGCCAGTCACTGAAATGCCTGAGCTAAAAGTCGGCATGAGCGTGCTGTTTAAATTGAAAGAGCCAAAATAAATGGCTTCTGGATTCTGGGCGGGTATTCAGCGTGAAATACGCTATTTATGCAGAGAAAAATGGGATCTGGCTCTGGTCCTGCTCGCCCCTGCCTGTATTCTGATTTTACTTGGTAGCATGTTTGCCAAAGGCAAACCGGATCATCTACCAATCGCCATTATTGATCAGGATCAAAGTAGCCTGAGCAGCAAGATTTATGATCATTTATCTTTGAATCATACCCTACAAGTGCATACCGTTTCCGATCAAACGGTCGAAATCGAGAAGCTATTAAACGAAAATAAAATCTGGGGCTATATTCATATTCCTGCCGGAGCCGAGCAACGACTGGTCAAAGCTCAGGATGCTGAAATTAGTATTGCTTTTAATCAGAGTTATTTTAGTATCGGGAATACCATTTCTTCGGCTATGCTACTTAGCACCTTGCAGGCTCTGGCTGAATTTACTGGCAAGCAGTATCTAGGTAACACGCTCCCCTATCTGGAAGCACCTACACCGAATATTAAAATTTCCCCACTGTATAATCCGCAGCTGAATTATGAATTTTATCTGGAACCTTACATGGTGCCGGCAATTTTGCACTTGCTGTTATGTTGCTGTGTGGCTTTTGCTGTGGGTCAGGAAATTAAACGACATACTGTTAGTCATTGGATTGCCCAACAAAACTTGTGGTCGGCACTGCTGTCTAAAAATCTGGTTTATGTAGCAATATTTTGTTGCTGGACCTGGGCTTGGATGTTTTGGCTGGTCGAAATTCGCGGCTGGTTTATTGCCGGGTCATTATGGCCAATTCTTCTGGCGCAAATACTGTTCTATAGTGCCTATGCCTTTATCAGTAGTGCGGTGGTTCTGGCCACTCAGGACCTGACCAAATCTTTTGGTCTACTAGCAGTTTATGGTGGTTCATCGCTCAGTTTTGCTGGGGTGACTTTGCCCCTTAATAATGCCCCACTATTCACCCAGTTCTGGGCCAATATTATTCCCTATACACCCTATGCCAAATTACAGACGGAGCAATGGGTGATTGGCAGTCCGCTCTCTCTTTCACTGCAACCGATGTTCGTGCTCGTCATTTATGTCGTGCTTTATGCTGTGCTGGCCTATGTCTTTCTCAAAAAAACAGCCAAAGGAGTGTCACCATGAAATCACTCTGGAAAGCTTATTGCCAAACTTTTAAAGACATTATTAGCAATACCAGTATTTTTACCACCCTAATTTTATCGGTTGTGTTTTACAGCTTTTTTTATCCAACGGCGTATAAAGCTGAACAGGCAGAAGCCTTGCCGATTATTATTGTCGACGAAGAGCAAAGTGCTTTAACCAATACCATTATCAGTCATGTCAGCCAAAGCCCCAATGTACAAATCAAGGCGGTGACTGGAAATTTTGCTGAAGCCAAATACTGGGTGGAAACTCAAAAAGCTGACGGGATTTTATTATTACCAGATAATCTTTCTCAATCTATCCGGCATGGTGAAAATGGCGGGATTGGGCTGTACTTAAGTGCTGCTAACTTTTTAATTACCAAACAGATTGGTTTAGGCTTGGTCTCTTCAGTAGAAAATACCTTAAGTGAATATGCTGAACGCTTTAGCGAGATTTCACACTTCTCTCCTGCCCTATCCATTCACCAGATTCCATTATTTAATACGCTTTCTGGCTATGGCAGCTATGTGTTTCCGGCTGTTGCGCCATTGATTATTCATCAGACTATTTTTCTAGGCCTGAGTATGTTAATTGCGTTGTATCGAGAAAGTAGACAGGTGATTAATCTGACCACCTTAAGTGGTATCAGTTTGGCGATTCTGACCATTGGCTGTCTGGGCTGTTATTACCTGTTTGGTTTTACTTTCTGGTATTTTGATTATCCCCGTGGTGGAAATTTCTGGGGCATGCTGCTGGCTGTACCCATCTTTGTATTCTGCATGATTGGTATTACCACACTATTCGCCAGTTTTCTGGACATGCCAGAACGCGCCGGTCATATCATTGTTTTTACTTCGATTCCGCTCTTTATGCTTTCAGGAGTCGCCTGGCCGCATGCTGCCATGCCAGTCTGGGTCCAACTTATTGGGCAAGCTTTACCTTCGACCCAAATCGTGCAGATGTTTATTCAGCTCAATCAGATGGGCGTGCCCACTTATATGATTCTAGGAAAGCTTGCTTATCTATTGGTGATCGGCATCATCTGTATGAGCTTAGGCTATTATCGGCTACGCCCACGTTCTTAGATATGGATTTATTCAGTCTATTCACATTGAAAATTATTCACCAAATACCTGAATATTAAAGTTGCGGATTTTAGTACTGCCATTCGGCTGGTCAAAACTCACATCATACTGAACCAGATTTTTTGGATAGACAATTTCATAGCTGACCTTGTATTCACTCGGTTTACCGTTATTTTCCTCGAAGTTCTTTCTCATGATAGTCTTGGACTTATATTCACCTTGCGGAATTGAACGTGAAAAACGCTTCATGATTTTTTCATTGTTTTGAAACTCTGCCTGCAACTTCGGTTCAAGCTGAGCTAAAAACTCGTCATATTTTCCATCACGCAGGTCTTCATAAGCTACTTGCGCTGCCTTTTCCTGCTCAGGGCTTGGATCGGGCATACTGTCCATTGCATTATTACAGCCGCTGAGTGCAATAGCTGCGGTCAAAAGCATCAATCTGGTTTTCATTATTTATCTCTCATTTAGCCGATGTGTAAAAAAGGACGCCGAAGCGCCCTTTTTCATCAGTAGCAGAACTTATTCCTCTACTGTATTGTCATCATCTTTTTCAGCTTCTTGTGTATCAGTTACATCATCAGCTGCAGATTCAGTATTTTCAATATCTTCCAATATTTCCAACTCATCTTCAACTGCTTCAATCGCTTCTACACCCACCAGTTTTTCATCTTCAGCCAGACGGATCAGACGAACACCTTGTGCATTACGACCAGTCTGTGCCACTTCAGAAGCACGGGTACGTACCAATGTACCGCCATCAGAAATCAGCATCAGTTCTTTAGATGCGTCAATCGCAACTGCACCGACCAGCTCACCGTTACGTTCTGAGGTCTTGATTGCAATCACACCCTTACCGCCACGTTTCTTGGTTGGGAAGTCATCTACCGGGGTACGTTTACCATAACCATTTGCAGAAGCACACAGCACTTCACCGGTTTCAGGTACAACCACTAGAGATACGATACGACTAATGAAGTTAGCTTCAGTTGTATCTTCATCATCAGATTCAACATCTGCATCTTCTGCATCTTCAACCTGAGAAGCACCGATGGTCACGCGCATACCGCGCACACCTTTGGCTGAACGACCCATTGAACGTACGTCAGTCTCTGCGAAACGAATTGCTTTACCTTCGTTCGAGAACAACATAATTTGCTGTTCACCGTCAGTAATCGCAACACCAATTAAGGTGTCATCGCCATTCAGTTCAATCGCACGTAAACCGTTTGAACGAACATTTGAGAACTGTTCCAGTTCTACACGTTTAATCGTACCGTACTCAGTCGCCATAAACACATAGAAGTTCTTACGAACAGCTTCGGCTTGCTGTGCAAAGTCATTGATGATGTCAGCATCAAGATCAGTGGTTGAAAGTGCTAAACCAAGCTCTTTCAATTGAACACGCAGTGCATCAGAAATATCATCTGCACCATCTTCAGATTCAGCAAGAGCTGCTTCTAGTGCCGCAAAGTGACTATTGATCACTTCATTGGTTTGCAGCTGGGCAGCATTGGTCTTCACAAATGCCTTGAAGTCAGCCAGACGTTCTTTGAATTTCTTCGGTGCATCAATCACTGGCAAGATAGCAGTAATGGTTTCGTTGTCATCCAGCGGCAACAAGTTCACCATTGGGCGACCTTTGGCACCACGCGAAGCTTGTGGCACCTCATAAACTTTCAGGCGATAAACCTTACCGACATTGGTGAAGCAAAGTACCGTAGCATGGTTCGATGTTACAACCATGTGCTGGATGTAATCGTCTTCTTTCATGCTGGTTGCAGACTTACCACGACCGCCACGACGCTGAGCAGCATAGTCAGATAATGGTTGAGTTTTCGCATAGCCTGTTTTTGAAACGGTCAGAACCATTTGCTCTTCAGGAATCAGATCTTCACGAGAGAAGTCGATACGAGATTCAACAATATCTGTTTTACGCGCATCGCCATATTGCTGAAGAATCAATGCCAGCTCTTCTTTAATGACGTTCATCAATAAGTTGAAGTCATTTAAGATGGCTGTGTATTCAGCAATTTGACCTAAGATTTCAGAATATTCAGCTTGAAGTTTATCCTGCTCAAGACCGGTCAAACGGTGCAAACGCAGTTCCATAATCGCGTTGACTTGAGTCGGAGATAAGCGATACACCTCACCATCAATACCAAATGGGCGCTCTGGATCTTCGCCTTCAATTTCGTCAGGACGTACAGAAACAGCACCCGCTTTTTCAAGCAATGCTGCCACACCGCCTGCTGCCCACTCACCTGCTTGTAAACGTTCACGCGCTTCAGCCGGGTTGGCAGAAGTTTTGATGGTTTCGATGATGGCATCAATATTTGCCAGAGCAACGGTTAAACCTTCTAAAATATGACCACGTTCACGTGCTTTGCGCAGTTCGTACATGGTACGACGTGTCACGACTTCCTGACGGTGACGAATGAACGCCGCAATGATGTCTTTCAGGTTCATCAATTTCGGCTGACCATTGTCCAGACACACCATATTGATGCTGAAAGAATTTTCTAACTGTGTATTCTGGAACAGGTTATTGACGATAACTTCAGCATTTTCACCACGCTTCAGGTCAATCGCAATACGCATCCCTTCTTTGTCAGATTCATCACGAAGTTCAGAAATGCCTTCAAGTTTTTTCTCTTTGACCAGCTCGGCGATACGTTCAATCGTTTTCGCTTTGTTGACCTGATAAGGAATTTCTGTGAAGACAATCGTAGTACGGCCAGATTTGGCATCTTCTTCAAAGTGATATTTACCACGAATATGCAAACGGCCTTTACCGGTACGATAGGCATCCACGATACCTGATTTACCGTAAATAATACCGCCCGTTGGGAAATCTGGACCGGAAATATATTCCATCAGACCTTCGATGCTGATATTTGGATTATCTGCATAAGCCAGACACGCATTCACCACTTCAGTCATGTTGTGTGGCGCCATATTGGTCGCCATACCGACTGCGATACCGGCCGCACCATTCACCAATAGGTTCGGAATACGAGTTGGCATGACTTGCGGAATACGCTCAGAACCGTCGTAGTTATCTTCCCAGTCAACTGTATCTTTTTCCAGATCGGCCAGTAATTCATGGGTCAGCTTACGCATACGAACTTCGGTATAACGCATTGCCGCAGCGCTATCGCCATCGATCGAACCAAAGTTCCCTTGACCATCAACCAGTTGGTAGCGCAGACTAAAGTCCTGAGCCATACGGACAATGGTTTCATAAACAGCAAAATCACCATGTGGATGATATTTACCGATGACATCACCTACAACACGGGCAGACTTTTTGTAAGCTTTGTTGTAGTCATTGCCCAATTCGTGCATTGCGAATAGCACACGACGATGAACAGGTTTTAGACCATCTCGTACATCCGGCAAGGCACGTGACACAATCACGCTCATTGCATAGTCTAAATACGAGTGCTTGAGTTCATCCTCAATGGCAATCGGTCTAATTTCCGATACGCTCATGCATACTCCTTATTCTACAAGCCAGATTTGGCTTGCATTTATATGTCGTAAATCCAGCTATAAATCGGCTCAAAAAAAGCTGAACCAATATTAAAATTTAGTCGTACAGTATAGCATAATCTAGGCTAAATTTATCTGTTTCATCCCCAACTATCCACAGGATTTTTAGTAGAAATTTTAATCACTTCACAATATTTTGATATTAAAAAACCTCTGCTTGCAGAGGTTCATTTTTTTCTTTAAAAAAGCAAGTCACTTAAATATGAAGTTTAGAATCGATATCGGACAAATCATCTTCAGCTATGACCTGACTAGTTGATTTTGTCACAGCACAATCTTGCTTCATTAATGGATAAGCGACCAGGAATAAGCCGATAATAAGCGGAAATTCGTATAGTTCTTCCATCAAATCTTTATAGATAAAATCTGTAAAAATAAAATGAATAAAAAACCGATTATGTTCAATGCCATCAGACATCAGCAAGCCAATGAAAGCTAATATGAGTGCCCAAATTGGAAGTGATACATGCTTAAACTTATAAGCAATTTCTTGACGCAAAGGTGCTAAAAACAGCATAAACACCACGGGTGCAATCACAAGAACCGAAATACCACGGAAATAGATTTTTGGCACTTCCGGGAAATAGTCACGTCCCCAGCTGGTACTTCTACCAAACAGCATAATCCACCATGCAACTGACCAGAGCCAAAATTGTTTTTGACCTTTACTTAATTCAAATGGACGGATATAGAAAAAACTAAATACGGCAAAACCAAACAACATTAATGCTTGAATTGACTCAACTGCTGTAACCGTCATACCTCCTAACAAAGGAAGGTGCAAACTCGGGAGAAAAGGGAAAATCAAACAGCAGATCATCATTACCAAAATACTGACTGGTAACTGAAAATCAAATTTCACGGACACTCCGCCAAATGGCAAGCTTAATAAAAGTTTAATATCAACACAAAATATACAATAACCAAAATTTCGAGTCAGAAATGGACGACTTGTTAGTTAGATTAATTATTTAGATTAAAAAAAAAGAAAAACGCTCCTAAAGGAGCGTTTTTTTGAAACTGATTCAGAAATTAGATTTTAGAAACCAATTCAGGAATTACAGTGTTCAAGTCACCTACTAGCCAGTAGTCAGCTACTGCATTAATTGGAGCTTCTTCATCTTTGTTGATCGCAACGATCACTTTAGACTCTTTCATACCTGCCAAGTGCTGGATCGCACCAGAGATACCTACAGCGATGTACAGGTCAGGTGCAACGATCTTACCAGTTTGACCAACCTGCATATCGTTAGGAACGAAACCAGCATCAACTGCAGCACGTGAAGCACCTTGAGCAGCGCCAAGTTTGTCAGCTAGTGGATCAAGGATTTTGTGGTAGTTCTCACCAGAACCTACACCACGACCACCAGAAACGACGATACGAGCAGCTGTCAATTCAGGACGTTCAGATTTAACGATTTCTTCATTAATGAACTTAGAAATACCAGCATCACCAGTAGAAGCAGCAGCTTCAACCACAGCAGAACCACCTTCAGCAGCAACCGCATCAAATGCAGTACCACGAACAGTTGCAACGATTACTGATTCAGAAGACTCAACAGTTGCAATCGCGTTACCTGCATAGATAGGACGCTTGAATGTATTTGCAGAATCAACAGCGATGATGTCTGTGATCATGCTGACATCAAGAAGTGCAGCAGCGCGTGGCAGAATGTTTTTGCCAGTTGTAGTAGAAGCAGCAAGAATATGGCTATAGCCTTTACCTAATTCTGCAACCAGTTTTGCTACATTTTCAGCCAATTGGTTTGCATAAGCAGCGTCGTCAGCAAGTAAAACTTTGCTTACGCCCGCAACTTTAGCTGCCTGATCAGCAACTGCTTGAGCGCCAGAACCAGCAACCAATACAGTGATATCACCACCGATTTTTTGCGCCGCAGCAACAACGTTTAAAGTAGCAGCGTTAAGTGCTTTGTTGTCGTGCTCAGCGATTACTAAAATACTCATGATTTTTATCCTTCTGTATTAGATCACTTTCGCTTCGTTTTTCAATTTTTCTACAAGCTCGTCTACAGACTTCACTTGTACGCCAGCTTTACGCTCTGCAGGAGATTCAACTTTTACTGTTTTCAGTTTAGTTGTAGTAGTTACACCGAAATCTGCAGGTGACTTGGTATCAAGCGGTTTTTTACGCGCTTTCATGATGTTTGGAAGAGCTGCATAACGTGGCTCGTTCAAACGTAAGTCAGTAGTTACGATCGCTGGAAGTGATAATTCAACAGTTTGTAGACCACCGTCGATTTCACGAGTCACTTGTACTTTGTCGCCTTCAACTTTAACTTCTGAAGCGAATGTACCTTGACCTGCACCTAGAAGTGCACCAAGCATCTGACCAACCTGGTTAGAGTCGTCATCAATTGCTTGTTTACCAAGAAGGATCAATTGTGGTTGTTCAGCTTCAACAACACCTTTTAGAATTTTAGCAACTTCTAGCGCACCTAGCTGGCTGTCATCAGCTTCAACCAGAATACCGCGGTCAGCACCAAGCGCCATTGCAGAACGGATTTGTTCTTGCGCTTCTTTAGGACCAATAGAAACAACAACGATTTCTGAAACAGTTCCTTTTTCTTTTAAACGAACCGCTTCTTCCACCGCGATTTCACAGAATGGGTTAATTGACATTTTAACGTTTGTTAAGTCAACACCACTGTTGTCCGGCTTAACGCGAACCTTAACGTTGGCATCAACCACACGTTTTACAGCAACAAGAGCCTTCATGTAATCCTCGGCTGTTTTAGCAAATGTAAATGTTGAGAAAAGTTATAATAACTCTTCACTTAAATTTTTTTAGGTGCCCTATCTTGCAATGTGCACGGCATTTCGGTCAAGTCACAATTCAGCAAAGAGCTGTAAAAATGCGTAATTTTCCTTGAACGATGCGTTCACAATTAATCCGTATCGATTTATTACAATGAATTTTATCAATATTTAATAAAATTTAACCTTTGATTTTTATTATGTTTTTATTTGATGAAACACATCAGAACTTTTGATTTTTGCTTATTAAATGCACAAATCCGTCCTGAGATTTGTGGAAAATGACTTATATTTAAAAATGACCGCTTTGGTCAGTTTGGACATAATAGAGAATTGTTCATCATTTATTCTGCATATCTGCTCAATTTACTCCGCTTTATTTTGTTGGCAGGTCTAAAAATCGGGTTGTCATCAATCTATAAATATAAAAAAAGCATACCGGGAGCAGTATGCTTTTTTAAAATACGACATTGCTTAATTAATAATTAACCAGCTTGCAGCAAGGGCAAGTAAACCACCTGAGGTGCCATCAACCCATTTCTGTTTACGCTCATCAATTTGTGTATTGCGGGTAATTCTGCTGAACAGAATGCTGAGAGCACAATAAACAATGAAAATCATACCGATAAAAATAAAAGAGAGAATTAAGCCTTGGCTCACCGTATTTCCGCTTTTATCGATAAACTGCGGCAAGATCGCAAAATAGATCAGCATGCCTTTAGGATTGAGTAAGGCCGTAAAGAAGCCTTTTTTCACTGGATTAGCAGTGGTCTTTTTCTCAATTTTCATTGAGTTTTTACTAAATACTGATTTCAACAGGCTACAAGCCAGATAGAGCAAATAAGCAATACCCAACCAGCGAATCGCCTCAAACAATACCGGAAAAGACACGATAATCGCTGCGATTCCTATTGCTACCAAAATGGAATGTACCAGATAACCTGAACAAATCCCGATAGTTGCCATCATGCCTGCTTTTGCATCTTTACCCATCACTTGAGACAGGATAAACAGCATATCTGGTCCAGGTGTAAAAATCAGGGGGAGCACGGTCAGTGCAAAAAGTGCAAATACAGACATTTCCTTTTTCCTTTGAATCTTCGGAAAGTGGAATTAGTATCTGCGAATTTTTACAAAATAGGCTTTCAATTTATTTTATAATAAGTATTATTTTTCGAATTATATTCTAATTTATGAAAATATCTTCCAAGTCTGTGCGAGTAAAACTTGATCGAATTGATAAAAATATCATTCATCACTTGCAAGCCAATGGTCGTATTCAGAACAACGATCTGGCACGTGAAATTGGACTATCCCCTTCTTCCTGTCTGCGTCGGGTGAAATTGCTTGAAGATGCGGGCGTGATCCAAAATTACACCACCATCGTGGATTCACAGAAAATCGGTTTTCAACTGATTCTGTTTTCACGGATCTGGCTGGTCGGTCAGGATGCAGAAACCATTGATACTTTTATTGAGGCGATGAAAGAGCTGCCTCAGGTGATGGAGTGCTATATCATTCTGGGTGAATGTGATGCGATGTTAAAAGTTGTGGTGCCTGATCTGGAAAGTTACCGTAAATTCCAGTCTACCCATCTAACCAAGAAAAATGGCATTACCAGTGTCAAAACTGATTTACCCAGCCAGATCATCAAGCAAAGTTTTCAGTTACCGCTGGATGACTTATAAAATATTTCAACAATAAAAAAGGATGACCTTGGTCATCCTTCATATTTATTAAACTTGTAAAAAGTCACGATGCACATGACTCAGTTCAATCAGTTCATAAGACTTTAGATCAAAAATATTCCAGATTTCGAGCGCATCTTCTTTCAGGTCAACAGCTTTACTGGCTCGCTGTGTGGTCTGCCATTGCAGATCAGAAATCCATAGATAATACTGGCCTGTTTCAGGATTATAAGCCTGCATTTTCCCTTCTGCATTAATCCCTTGCACGATTGCCCCTTCAGGGAGAACGGCTTCAATAGTGGGCAAGCTAATCTCAACAAAATGTTTGATCTGGCGTAAACCATAACCCGCGAACATGTCTTTTTGAGCTGGGCTTAACTGCGCATACTTTTGTTGTATATCCGGGATAATTGCTGTGTCCATAAAAATTCCAGTATCGAGATCGCTGATTTTCTTTTAAAAATTGATTACTATTTATACTTATATCCGAAAACAGCCATTTGAAAAATAAGACAATAGTGAAATATCTTTCCAACAGTCTGTTCAGGTCATATTTTGAGCATGATACATGAAAGTTTTATGCCATGAATCCTAATCATCCGACAAGCGGAAGAAAACTTTATATTTTCCCTATTCTTTATGCTGTGCCCGCGGATGCGCCTGATCATAAATCTGCGCAAGTCGATCAAAATCAATATGAGTATAAATTTGTGTGGTACTCAAATTGCTATGCCCCAACATTTCCTGAACGGCACGAAGATCACCACTATTCGACAGCATATGGCTGGCAAAACAATGCCGCAATAAATGCGGATGCAGGTCAACATTAACCCCTGCACGCTGCGCCTGAAACTTGACCCGGTTTTCAATTTGCCGTGCACCGAGCGGATTGCCTTTTTGGGTGATAAATACATTCGCGTCAGGTACAAAATCACCATTCCAGAGCGGATAAACTTTTAGCCATTCCATCAGACTGTCTTTGGCTTTTGAACCAAAAGGCACTACCCGGGTTTTATTGCCTTTACCAGTAATACGCAAGAGCTGACGATTAAAATCAACATCCTTGATTCTTAAGCTCTGAATTTCTGCCAAACGTAAACCACTGGAATAGAGTAATTCCAGAATCGTCTTGTCTCTCAACCACATTTGCTGCTGCGCTTCGGTTTCTGGAGCCGGCTGGTCCAGAATCTGGTTCACAGTTTCAATATCGACCATACCCGGCAAAGGACGTGACTGACGTTTCAACTGAAAATCATCAGCCGGATTAAATGCAAGATACTGCGCCTGCTCTGCCCATTTCATGAACTGGCGAATCGAAGAGAGCATCCGCTGCAAGCTACTCGAACTTAATCCGTGCTGCTCGACTTTTTCAGCCAGAAATTGGCGTAAATCCGTGGCTTCCACATCATTAAGCGCTAGTTGTTGTACTGCGCAGAATTCCAGAAAATTAGCTACATCACGTTCATAGGCCTGCAAGGTATGTTTAGACTGGTTCTGGATCTCACGTTCTTTGAGCCAGATTCCGAGCAAGTCTTTTGCAGAAAGCTTTACTTGCTCCATTCAATTGACTCCAGCCAAGCTTCAATCAGTTCTGCGGTCTGTACTGGATGAGTCGCCGCAAGGAAATGATCTCCGCTTTGAATTATATGCAGGTTTGCATGTTTCAAATTTTGCTTTAAGCATTGCCCCACCTGAACGGTACTTAAAGCGTCTTGGTCACCCCAGATCAGTAGAACAGGAATCTCAAGATTGCTTAACTGTTTCAGGCTAAATACGGTTTGATCTTGTAAAAACCAATCAGGAACATCTTTAAACTGCTCGCGATAATCTATCCGCCAGTCAGCACAACCGAACTGTGATAGATCCACACCACCAGAAGTTGCCAATAAAACCAGTCCTTTGACTTTCTGTGGATGATGCAGTGCAATTCCAACTGCAAGAACTCCCCCCATGGACTGGGCAACCAGAATCGAATCATCCTCAATCTGCTCTGTGATGAGTTCCTGCAGATCATGAAGATTTTGAATAGTTGAATTTGGTTCTACCCCATCGAAGCCCGGATATGTCAATATTTTTGTAGATTGATCTGTTTTTAAATGAGCCAACAACGGCTGCCAAAAGCCTTGGCTGCCTGATGCACCCGGTAAAAACACAAGCTGATTCATAGAGCTGTTGTGATATCAATTAAATATGGAATTCATCCTATCATAAAAAAAGCACCGTACTATGTGCGGTGCTTTTTAGAGAAATAAATGTGGGATTAACCCTGGAAGTAGCGCAAGTCCAGTCGACCTTCATAAACATTGGCAGTTGGACCTGTCATCCAGACTACATCACCTTCTTTCCATTCAATCTGCAATTTACCACCCGCAAGTTCAATTTCGACCTTGCTAGATAACAAACCACGGCGCATACCAGACACTGCTGCAGCACAGGCACCTGTACCACAAGCCAGTGTTTCGCCTACACCACGCTCATAAACACGTAAACGAGCATGCTTTTCATCAATGATCTGCATAAATCCAGCATTAACGCGTGCCGGGAAACGCACATGAGATTCCACCTGTGGACCAATTTTAGCCACATCAGCAGTCAACACATCCGGAACAATCGTCACTGCATGTGGATTACCCATATTCACCACATCAATCGTCAGTTTCTCACCACCCGCCAGATCGATGTCATACAGATTTTCCGGTTCTTCAGCCACGAATGGAATTTCCTGAGGTAGGAATTTTGGATAACCCATATTCACTCGTACCCAGCCATTGGCACCAAGTTCAGGTTCCACGATTCCAGCTTTGGTCTGTACCTTGATTTTGGTTTTAGTCGTTAATTGACGTTCATGCACGAAACGGGCAAAACAGCGCACACCATTACCGCACTGCTCAACTTCAGAACCATCCGCATTAAAAATACGGTATTTAAAATCTGCACTTGGAATATCAGGCGGTTCAACAATCAAGAGCTGGTCAAAACCCACACCAAAGTTACGATTTGCCAAGCGCTGAATAGTGAGAGTATCCAGATAAGCACGCTGGCTAATCAGGTCTACCACCATAAAATCATTGCCCAGGCCATGCATCTTGGTAAATTCAAGCAACATTATTCAGTCTCCTTAAGGCAATAAACGCTCACGTTCCCAAAGTGATTCAACCGTTTCACGCTCACGAATCAGATGCGCCTGATCACCATCCACCATCACTTCAGCAGCACGGCCACGACTGTTATAGTTTGAACTCATTACGAAACCATATGCACCAGCCCCAAGAACTGCTAGTACATCATTTTCTTTAATGGCAAGCTCGCGTTCTTTGCCCAGGAAATCGCCTGTTTCACAGATCGCGCCCACCACATCCCATTCTTTTGTTTCCACATCTGTACGCGGTGTCACAGACTGAATATCCATCCATGCTTCATATAAAGCTGGACGAATCAGGTCATTCATCGCGGCATCAATGATGGCAAAGTTACGGTGATTGGTTGGTTTCAGCAGATCCACTTTGGTCAGTAACACGCCTGCATTCGCTGAAATACTACGACCCGGTTCCATATACACTTTCAGGCCCAGTTTTTCTAAAGCAGGACGCATGGCATTGGCATATTCTTCAACCGATGGCGGTGTTTCATCTTTATAGGTCACACCCAGACCACCACCAATATCGATGTGTTTCAGGTTGATGCCCATGTTTTTTAGCTTGTCGATCATGACAATGACACGATCCAGCGCATCAACAAACGGCTGGGTTTCAGTCAACTGCGAACCGATATGACAGTCAATCCCGACCACTTCAAGATTTGGCAATGATGCTGCATAAGCATAGGTATCAAATACGCTATCTGATGGAATACCAAATTTGTTTTCTTTTAAACCAGTGGAAATATATGGATGAGTCTTGGCATCAACATCCGGATTAACACGTAGAGAAATCGGCGCTTTAACCTTAAGTTCAGCCGCTACTTTCTGAATACGGTCCAGTTCGGCATAAGATTCCACATTAAAACAGGCGATGCCTACTTCTAATGCCTTTTTAATATCTGCTTCAGATTTACCCAAGCCTGAGAATACGATTTTTGAAGGCTCACCACCGGCTTTCAAGACACGAGCCAGTTCACCACCAGTCACGATATCGAAACCAGCACCCTGCTTGGCCAATACATTCAATACCGCAAGATTAGAGTTTGACTTTACCGCAAAACAGATTTGATGATCGATAAAGCTAAAAGCACGGTCCATATCCAGATAATGCTTTTCAAAAGTTGCTTTTGAATAAACATAAAGTGGTGTGCCAAATTGCTCTGCGAGCTGTTGCAGTGAACATTGCTCAGCATGCAATACCCCATTAATGCGGGTGAAACTCATGAATGTATCCTTTCTCTGAAAGTCTTAAGGAGATGGTGTTGAATCGGATTCAGCGGGCGCTTCAAATTGCTGCTTGACCGGCGCATCCTGTTGTTCATCTGATACTTGCGGTGCAGATTCAGTATTTTTATAGAGTAAATACTTGGCACGTTTATCGTAGTTTGGATCATTTGGAAGATGTAAAGCTCCCGACTGACCACAACCGACCAAGGCAAAACCGACTGTAATTAAACTGATGTAGCAAATGACCTGACGCATCTGACCACCTATATGAGTATTTTCGATGAAGTATAACGCGATCATCCGTATGACCAAAGCGCTAAACGCTAGAGAGTATATTCAGACATAAAAAAACGCCAGCAGATCGCTGACGTTTTTATTGATATGGATTATTTATGTTTCTGTTTATATAAGCCTAAATATCCAATAATCAGCAAAATGAACCACACCGGGCTGACCATCAAGGCACGACGGGTATCATCTTCCAGCGATAACACACCAATCATACCAACAAAGAAAATAATGACGATCCAGCAAGTCACCAATCCACCAGGCAGCTTGAATATGGATTTAGCATGCAATTCCGGACGGGTACGGTAATAGATCATGTAGCTCCAGATAATGATCAGCCATACACAGATAAACAGAATAGTCGACAAAGTCGTTGCTAAGGTAAATGCTTCAACCGTATTCGGCACGAAGTATTGTAATGCTGCACCGAGCAATAAACAGATCGCTGAGAAATACAAAGCATTCGCTGGAACGGCGCGCGAATTCAAACGACCAAATGCTTTCGGTGCCTGTTCTTCACGAGACAAACCAAACAGCATACGGCTGGTTGAGAACACCCCACTGTTCATCGATGACATTACTGATGACAACACCACCAGGTTCATGATGATCGCGGCCGCCGCAATACCTGCTTGACTGAACAGATTCACAAACGGAGAAACATTTGGATTGATCTGATCCCATGGTGTTACTGACATCACAATGATCAGAGCCAGCACATAGAAAATAATAATACGGATCGGAATCGAGTTCACCGCTTTCGGCAGGTTACGCTCTGGATCTTTGGTTTCAGCAGCCGTAGTACCAACCAGCTCTACACCTACAAAGGCGAAAATCGCAATCTGGAAACCAGCCAGGAAACCCATAGTTCCTGTCGGGAATAAACCGCCATGATCCCAGATATGGGCAAATGAAGCGACCGTACCTGCATCATTAGTAAAGCCAGTAAAGATCATCCACAGACCCACACCAATCAAAACAATAATGGCGATAATCTTGATCAAAGCAAACCAGAATTCCATTTCACCAAACAGTTTCACGGTTGCCAGGTTCAAGCCCATAATAAAGACAATAGAGGCAATACTGATCAACACGCCTTCACCCGGAGTAAATGGCAGACCGTTATTAAAGAATTGCAAGTAATAGATAATGGCTGACAAATCCGCGATACCAATCGTGATCCAGCATAACCAGTAGGTCCAGCCGACAAAATAACCTGCCCATGGCCCGATCAGATCTGTGGCAAAATCAATAAAAGATTTATATTGCAGATTGGATAACAATAATTCACCCAATGCACGCATGACCAGAAACACCATAAAACCGATGATCATATAAATCACCAGAATGGATGGTCCTGCCAGGCTAATGGTTTTCCCTGAACCCATAAACAGGCCGGTGCCAATCGCACCCCCAATGGCAATTAACTGCAGGTGCCGGTTGGATAAACTACGCTGTAGCTCACCATCTTCCGATGATGAGTGACTATATTTTTCTGACATTATTTCATTTCAACTTTGAGTTTTAATCGCGACAAATTAACGTAAAAAACATGGAATACAAAAAGAAAATTCGCATCATTTGTATTTTCCAACTAATCTTGCAAGTTAATTTATTTTTCTTATATCAATATTCATTTATCTTTAGTCTTAGTTTTAAGGCGCAATGAATACAGGATTTTTCTTGTCAAAGCGCTGAAACTATGTAAAAAATAGAATACAAATCCGCCAATATTCGCGTTTAGGATGAGCGCGCATGGCATAGCAATTGCTTTTCAATCAACATCTCAAATAAAGCTGACACGGATAAATAAGAAGAAATTTATGCAAAATTTACAAAGCATCATGGAAACCGTCAGTGGCTGGGTCTGGGGCCCATATATGCTGGTCCTCATTGTCGGTACCGGTATATTCCTGACCTTCCGCCTGCTGTTCTGGCAGTTCCGCATGTTGCCACTGGCCTTTAAACAGGTTTTTGGCAAACACCCTTCGCATGAAGGCGATATTTCCCAGTTTGGCTCACTCATGACCGCACTGTCAGCTACAATCGGTACCGGTAATATTGCCGGTGTGGCAACTGCCTGTGTGCTGGGTGGTCCTGGGGCCGTATTCTGGATGTGGATGACTGCCCTGTTCGGAATGGCAACCAAATATGGCGAAGGTGTACTGGCCGTCAAATACCGGGTTAAAAATGAACGCGGTGAAATGTCTGGCGGTCCAATGTATTACATTGAGCGTGGCCTGAAATGGAAATGGCTGGCGCTGATCTTTGCGTTCTTTGGTGCTGTCGCATCTTTCGGAATTGGTAGTTCAGTTCAGTCCAACACTGTTGCACTTGCAGTAGAAAATGGTTTCGGTCTGGAAACCTGGATCACCGGTATCGTGATCACTGCGTTTTCTGCACTGGTAATTCTAGGCGGGATTAAGTGGATTTCTAGAGCTGCTTCCTTCATCGTTCCAATTATGGCGATTGGTTATGTGGCGGGCGGTCTGATCATTATTTTCACCCATCTCGATTTAGTGGGCCCTGCACTGAAAATGATTTTCACCTATGCCTTTACTGGTGAAGCTGCCGTAGGTGGTGCGATTGGTGCGGCGATTCGTTATGGTGTCGCGCGTGGTGTATTCTCAAATGAAGCTGGTATGGGTTCGGCACCGATTGCCGCTGCTGCTGCAAAAACCGATCATCCTGCCCGTCAAGGTCTGGTTTCCATGACCGGAACTTTTATTGACACGATTATTGTCTGTTCGATTACCGGTATTGTCTTGGTGATGGGCTTCATCATGGCCGGCAGTGATTTTGGTGGACAAACCGGTGCTGTTCTGACCGTTTCTACATTTAACAAACTGCTGCCAGGTGTTGGTGGCTGGATTGTGACCTTCGGCATTATCTTCTTCGCCTATTCCACCATTTTAGGCTGGAGCTACTACGGCGAAAAATGTGCCACCTATCTGCTCGGTGAGAAATTTGTATTCCCTTATCGCATCATCTATATCCTGTCAGTATTTATTGGCTGTGTAGCGACACTAGATCTGGTCTGGCTGTTTGCAGATACCTTCAACGGTTTGATGGCGATTCCAAACTTGATCGGCCTGTTACTACTGTCTGGAGTGATCGTGAAAGAATCCAAAGATTTTATTGCTCGCCGTAAATCAGGTGAATTGTATTAATAAAATTTAAAACCCTTAATAAAAAAGCCACTTTCTTAGTGGCTTTTTTATTATTTAAGTTTGCTAAAAATATCAGTTCACACGGCCAGAAAATTCATCGTCATCATCATGGGCTTGATTTAGATTTAAGAATTCTTCACGATCGGCTTCAATTTCCAGCGCAGTTTCTAGAGATAATACAAAGAACAGCACTCCCGGAATCTTCATTTCCCCTTCGGCATCTTCAAGATGTTCACTAACCATTTGGTAAATTGGATGGGCTTCATCAAATGGTACATCGATATAAAGATCACCTGAATAACTTTCAATCACACCAGGCTGTTCTATCCCCATGCATGGTGCAAAGTTAATTTGGCGTTGCTCCAGCCATTCCATCAGGTTCTGACGCAAATGATAGGACTCAGCATCTGCATTTTCATGTTCGTAATTTTCAAAATGTACAAATAATACATCACGGTCTTTTTCACGTGCGATTGCATCGATATGTTTTAAAAGTTGTGGCATGTCAGGTTTCCTGTACCCGTGATGAATTTTCTCATTATAGGAGGTATTTCACTTTCATGTAGGATGGTGAATTCATAAGCGTCATATGCTGACGTAAATCAGTGACTTTTTCAGCCAAAGGTCTTGGTTTTCAGTCTCATTCACCGCTATGCTGTAGCCCCCATTCCCAATATTTATTTTCGGAAATTATGGCTAAAGCAAAAAGTGTGTATCGTTGTGAACAATGTGGAGCAGACCATCCTAAATGGGCGGGTCAGTGTTCTGAATGTGGGGAATGGAACAGTCTGGTAGAAGTCAGTATTGCGCCAGCAACGACACATCGTGCTCAGCCAAAAATTGGAGGTTATGCCGGTCAGGCAGCTGCGATTACTACCTTAAATAAAGTGTCTGTTTCACATGAAACCCGTCTGCAAACCGGGATTGGCGAATTTGACCGAGTCTTAGGTGGTGGTCTGGTCACAGGTTCCGTGGTGCTAATTGGTGGTGATCCGGGGATTGGTAAGTCAACTATCTTATTGCAAACTGCAACCCATATGGCAGCCGGCAACAGCTCTGCCCTGTATGTGACAGGTGAAGAATCCCTGTCTCAGGTGGCATTGCGTGCCCAGCGTCTGGACTTACCCACAGACCAGTTGAAAGTCATGGCAGAAACCTGTGTGGAACGCATTTGCGAGGTGCTTGCACAGGAACGTCCTGCTGTTGCGATTCTGGATTCGATTCAGACTTTATATACCGAAACCTTGCAGTCTGCGCCAGGTGGTGTATCACAGATCCGTGAGTCTGCCGCCCTACTGACCCGTTTCGCCAAGAATAGCGGAACTGCCCTGTTTATTGTCGGTCATGTGACTAAAGAAGGTGCCTTAGCAGGTCCACGTGTATTGGAACATATGGTGGACTGTGTGCTGTATTTTGAAGGCCAGTCGGATTCTCGTTACCGTATGATCCGCGCAGTCAAAAACCGTTTCGGTGCAGTCAATGAACTTGGCGTCTTTGGCATGACCGATAAAGGTCTGCGTGAAGTCGCCAATCCATCTGCCATTTTCCTCAGTCGTTATGATGAAGCGATTCCAGGTTCCATCGTCATGATTAGCCGTGAAGGAACTCGCCCACTCCTGGTTGAAGTTCAGGCTTTGGTCGATGACGCTCATGGCCAGCCACGCCGTGTAGCCTTGGGGTTAGAGCAGAATCGTCTGAATATGCTGCTGGCCGTGATGCACCGTCATGGTGGCGTACAAACATCCGGACAGGATGTCTATGTCAATATCGTCGGTGGTTTAAAGATTACCGAAACCGGTTCTGACCTGGCTGTACTTTTAGCGTGTGCATCTAGTATCCGGACCAAAGCATTGCCTCAGCAACTGGCTGTTTTTGGTGAAGTTGGTCTTTCTGGTGAAATTCGTCCAGTGCCGAATGGTCAGGAACGTCTGAAAGAGGCAGTCAAACATGGTTTTAAATATATTATTTTACCGCGTGCCAATGCACCGCAAAAACCGATTCCCGGCGTACAGGTCATTGCTGTAGCCCGATTGCATGAAGCCCTGAGTGAAGCCATGAGCCTAAGTGATGAACTCAGTTAGTTTTAATCGATAAATCTTGCAAAAAGCTTAAAAAAATACACATTTTTGATTGAAATCCCCTATAAAGCCTATATAAATAGAGTATTCAAATAAGTTTTTTTCACATAGGAAAATTGAATGGAAGTTCGACAGCGTGGTTTGATTGCAGGTCTTTTAACAGCAGCATTACTGGTTGCTCCTTTAACTGCTGAAGCAAAACGTGCCGGTGGCGGTAAAAGCCATGGTATGCAACGTTCTGCTGCGCCTACTCAATCTTATCAACAACCTCGTCAAGCTGCGCCAGCACAACAGGCTCCAGCCGCTGGTGCTGCAACTCAGCAAAGATCTGGCCCAGGTGTAGGTAGTATGGTTGCTGCCGGTGTAGCAGGTGCTGCCGTGGGTGCGGTTGCTGCCAATGCGCTGGCTGATGACAAAGAAGTACAAGCGGCTTCTGAAGCTCAAGCAGCTCAACAGCAACAAGAGGAAAAAGGTGGTATTCCTGGCTGGATCTGGATCTTGCTTGCTGCCGCTGTTGCCTTCTTCATTTTCCGTAAGATGGGCGCAAAAAAAAAAGTAGCTTCTAATCCATACGCTCCAAATAGTGGTGCTGGTCATTCAGCACCATTTGGTCAGACACCTCCTCGCGGTGGTGACAATACCAATATTTTTGGTCAGAACGTGGGTGGTAGCACGCCAAGCACAAATGCTCCGTTTGGTTCAGCTCCGGTAAATAATGCGCCATTTGGTGCAGCCTATACCAATAGCGGCAACCAGCTTCCAGATGGTACAGAACCTGCGACTTTCTTACGTGTTGCACGTCAGCGCTTTAACCACATTCAGTCAATGAATACGGCGAGCAATATTTCAGAAATTAAACGTTACCTGACTCCTGATCTTTACCAGTCGATGTATAACGATATTATGGCAAATCAGGATCAGGACGTAGCTGAGTTCTCTAACCTGAATGCAATGGTTGTGGATTCATCGAATGAGAATGGTCAATACGTAGTAAGCGTACGCTTCACTGGTACTGTAAGTGAAGACTTGAATAGCCAACCTCAACCGTTTGCTGAAATCTGGCACTTTGTCAAACCTGCCGGTTCTCAACAAGATTGGGTGGTTGCAGGAATCCAGCAAGACTAAATTCTTATCTCATTAATCGTATATCAACAGCGGCTTTCGGGCCGCTGTTTTGCTTTCTGAATCATGGAAAAATATTTAAATTTATTCTTGTTCTCTTTCTATTCGTTTTATTGTTATTCCTCTAAACAAATAGCTTAGTTTGCGTGTTTTAAGCTCTATCAGTCGACTTTTATACAAAAGCCAGTTTTCGGATTGGCTTTTTTATTTTGAACCTTTTAATCTAGATACAAAGATATTTGAGATACTGACATGACTGAGCGTGTTTCTCCCCCTGCCACGCTGGCAAACCGCGCATTGGCAGGCAATGCCGAAGCCCAATTTGAGCTTGCCGAGCTCTATATGCAAAGCGAGCATGACGAAGACATCATGCTGGCCGAAGAGTGGGCATTGAAAGCAGCCAATGGTGGCTGGGTTGAAGCCATGTACTGGCTCGGTGAGGGTTATACGGTTTATGCCAAAGAAATCGCTGAGGAAGACCCAGAAGATTCCAAAGCTCACTTTGAGTTAGCCTATTACTGGTTGAGCAAAGCCAATTTCGAAAAACACTCTGCAGCGACTTTAGAACTGGCTGGTTTTTACCGTCGTGGTGATGTGGTCGAAAAAGATGTTGAAAAATCTATCGCTCTTGTAAAGCAAGCAGCTGAATGGGGTGAAGTTCAAGCCATGCGTGATCTTGCCTTTATTTATGCCAATGGTCTTGGTGTGGCCGCTGATGACATACAGGCAGATTACTGGACTAAGAAAGCAGATGAAATTGAGCAGGACATAGAATAAATAACAAGCCCGTCAGATGATGGGCTTTTTTACGAGAATAAAACTTTATTTCAGTTTTCAAATATCAGGATATTTCTCAAAATATTTTCAAAATTTTCTTATTAGTCAGATAATAAACAATTTCGGATTGGAACCAAATTAATTTCCAAGTACAATACCTCGCTAGTCGAGGGATGCTGCGACGTTTTACAGGTACGAAATGTAAAAGCGCCAGGCTCGACGATCGGTCCAACTTTTTCTAGACGGACCAACAACGGCATCCGCGAACTGAATGATCAATTATTGTTTTTTATAAGGAGATCGTGATGAACGCGGTTAATGCTTCATTTACAGATTATAAAGTTGCCGATATTTCCCTAGCTGACTACGGCCGTAAAGAAATCAAACTTGCAGAAGCTGAAATGCCAGCCCTAATGGGTTTGCGTAAACGCTACTCAGCTGCTAAACCGCTTGCTGGTGCCAAAATTCTTGGCTGTATCCACATGACTATTCAAACTGCGGTTTTAATTGAAACTCTGGTTGAATTAGGCGCTGAAGTTCGCTGGACTTCTTGTAACATCTTCTCTACTCAAGACCATGCTGCTGCTGCAATCGCTGCACGCGGTATTCCTGTATTTGCATGGAAAGGCGAAACAGAAGAAGAATACATGTGGTGTCTTGAACAACAGATTAATGTCAATGGCAAACCTTGGGATGCCAATATGATTCTGGATGATGGCGGTGATTTGACAGCTGTTGTTCACGAAAAATATCCTGAACTGATTGCAAAAATTCACGGGATTACTGAAGAAACAACTACAGGTGTAGCACGTCTTCTGGAAATGTGGAAAGACGGCTCTCTGAAAGTTCCTGCGATCAACGTCAACGATTCAGTAACCAAGTCTAAAAACGACAACAAATATGGTTGCCGTCACTCTCTAAATGATGCGATCAAACGTGCAACTGACATGCTGCTTTCTGGCCGTCGTGCATTAGTGATCGGCTATGGTGACGTAGGTAAAGGTTCTGCTCAGTCTCTTCGTCAAGAAGGCATGATCGTACGTGTATCTGAAATCGATCCAATCTGTGCGATGCAAGCATGCATGGACGGTTATGAAGTGGTTTCTCCATACAAAAACGGCGTTCAAACTGGCAAAAAAGAAGATGTGAACGTTGATCTTCTTCAAAATACCGACCTGATCGTGACTACAACTGGTAACTACCACGTATGTGACGCTGCGATGCTAGATACACTGAAAGCTGGCGCAGTGGTTTGTAACATTGGTCACTTCGACACTGAAATCGATACTAACTACTTACGTGGTTATAAATGGGTTGAAGTGAAACCTCAAGTACACCAAGTATATCGTTCAGAAAATGAAAATGATTACCTGATCCTGCTTTCTGAAGGTCGTCTGGTAAACCTGGGTAATGCAACTGGTCACCCATCACGTGTGATGGACGGTTCATTCGCGAACCAAGTATTGGGTCAAATGCACCTGTTCGCTGAGAAATTTGCGGATCTTCCTGAAGATCAAAAACAAGCAGCGATTCGTGTAGAACTGCTTCCTAAGAAATTAGACGAAGAAGTTGCTGCTGCAATGGTTGCCGGTTTCGGTGGTGTTCTGACTCAATTGACTCCAGAACAGGCAGATTACCTAGGTGTACCTGTTGAAGGTCCATTCAAGTCTGATGCTTATAAATATTAATATCCCTCACCCCATCCCTCTCCCTTAGGGAGAGGGTGACCATCCAAATTATTTTCAATGAAGTTTTAATGACTTCAAGTGAAAAAAATATGGGCTTAAACCCTGCATAATTCAGTAATGAATTCTCCTCTCCCTTTGGGAGAGGTCAGGGAGAGGGTGATAAGTAAAAAGTATTTATAAAAAGGATTTGAACATGTCTAAACAGATTCCAATTTCTTTTGAGTTTTTCCCGACCAAAACCGATGCGGGTGCGGAAAAGCTCAAAACCGTACATCAAGAACTACAACTGCTGAACCCAGAATTCTTTTCTGTGACGTATGGCGCGGGTGGTTCAACACGCGAACGTACTTTATCTACGATCAATGACTTTAATGGTAAAGGTACACCCGTTGCCCCTCACCTGTCTTGTATCGGCGATGATAAAGCACGTATTGCTGAACTGCTTGATTTGTATAAGGCACAAGGAATTAACCGTATTGTCGCGCTGCGTGGTGACTTGCCATCTGGTCAGGTGGGCCTGGGTGAATTGCCTTATGCACAGGATCTGGTTCGCTTTATCCGTGAACATTCAGGTGACCACTTCCATATTGAAGTTGCCGCTTATCCTGAAATGCATCCACAAGCAGACAGCTTTGATAAAGATATTCAGCACTTTGTGGATAAGGTAAATGCAGGTGCCAATGCTGCATTAACGCAATTCTTCTTTAATCCGGATGCTTATTTCTACTTTGTAGAACGTATCCAGAAAGCTGGCATTGATATTCCAGTAGCGCCAGGTATCATGCCAATTACCAATGCCAGCAACCTGATTCGCTTCGCAGATGGTACAGGTGCTGAAATTCCACGCTGGATTCGCAAGCAACTAGCAACTTATGGTGATGACACTGCAAGTATCAAAGCCTTTGGTCATGAAGTTGTGGTGAAATTCTGCGAACGCCTGATTGCTGGCGGTGCACCAAGCCTGCATTTCTACACCATGAATACCACTGATCCAACCCGTCAACTTGTTAAAGACCTCGGTCTTGCATAAGTAAAATACCTGATTTGAGAGTAAAACTTTAATGCCACGTTTTTTTATTGAAGCTGATTTAGCAGTAGATACCACTGTAGAACTGACTGAAACAGTGTTTCATCATTGGGTTAAAGTTTTACGTGCTCAAGTCGGCGAAAAAGCCACCCTGTTCAATGGACAAGGTGGCGAATATGAAGTTGAACTGGTTGAAGTTTCCAAAAAGTCGGCTGCTGTACAGGTCAATAGTTATAACCCTACTGATCGCACACCAAAATTTAAAGCCTTGCTTGGCCAAGTCATGAGTAAAGGTGACCGCATGGATTATGCGATCCAGAAAGCGGTCGAACTGGGTGTATCTGAAATTCAGCTTTTAACCTCTGAACGCTGTGAGATGCGCCTGAAATATGATCGTGATCAGAAGAAACTGGATCATTGGCAAGGTGTAGCCATTGCCGCTTGTGAACAGTGTGGAATGAATATTGTTCCTAAAATTTTAGCGCCAATGTCACTTGAAAAATGGCTGGAAACTGATCTTCCTACTACCAAACTGGTGCTAGCGCCAAATAAAGAAGAAATTGATGTTCTGGTGAATGCCACGCCGGATATTGCCTTGCTGATTGGCCCTGAAGGCGGCTTGAGTGAAGCAGAAATCCTAGCGGCGAATGCGCAAGGCTTTGTCAATTGGTGTATTGGTGAACGTGTCCTGCGTACCGAAACTGCTCCTGTCGTTGCTCTCTCAATTTTGAATTACACTATTTAAGCGGTCAAAATTGTAAAATTTAGTTATTAATTTTATTGATTTTTATTTATAAGCACTCTACTCTTGAGTCAATAATAATGAAACACATATTGATTGATTTAAGAATCATTCAGGCTTGAATAAAAATTAAAATCTAGGATAAAAACCGTTCAGGACGAATACAAGGCACTTAATTATATGATTGATAATCAAGAGGCTTATATCAAAGAGCACTTGCATCGTGCTCAGATTGCGAACACGCTTCGACATAGCCGATATTTTCTGTTAAGTATCATGATTATTTGCCTCTATATTTTCTGTGTTTATCACATTCAATATAGCTTATCGAATAGTTATTTTAATCTCTGGTTTATCCTGACTGAAATTACCGTCAGCATGTGCTGGCTCATCAATACCCTGTATTTTAAACCTGAACAATATCAACTGAAAAATGCGCATTACTGGTTACAAATTCAGAGCCTTGCGGTAGGTTGCTGTATCGCTTCCGGTATTTCCCTGATTTATTATTACTTGCCGCAGGCCAATACCAATTTTGATGAAATAGAAGCACTGACTCTATCAGCTTTGCTGTTAATCGTGACCCAAGCTTTTGGTCTGACTTATCTAACCCAGAAGCTCAGTTATTTTTCACTGGTATTTTTGCCTTCATTGGTACCCTTTTTACTCTTTCAATTTTTTCATATCTCAGGTGCCAATCCAGTCTTTGGTCTAGCCTTAAATTTTGCAGTCATTGTGATCCTGCTCTGTGCTAATAGTACCTATCGTATTCATACCCGTACTTCCCGCCTTTATGCAGAAAATGAATTGCTGGTGAATAATGCCGAACAACAGGTCGCCTGGACGGATGAACTGTGCAAACAGCTACAAACGGAAGTCAATAAATCAAAAGATATCGAACTGGAGCTACAACTCAGCAATCAACTACTAGAGCAGAAAGTTCGTGAACGTACTTATGATATTGAACAGATTAATATTGATCTGAAAAACCAGCAGCAAAACCTTGAACTGACTCATGAAATCGCCGGTATCCGTCCATGGGACTGGAATATCAAAGACCGCAGTATTTTGCTGACCAATCATAAAGATGAGAAGGTACAACGGAAATCCAGTGAGCATCATTTGCAGTTACAACATATGATTCATCCCGATGATCTGGCTGCATTCAAAAGCAATATGAAACAGCATCTGCGTGGGAAAACTGAGCGCTATGAAGTAACTTACCGGATTCAGCAAGCGCCGGGAGTCTGGAGTTGGGTACATGATGTAGGTCGGGTGATCAGTCGCGATCCCGAAACTCACCGTCCTTTACGCATGGTGGGAATTTTGCGTGATATTCAACAGGAACGTAGTTCTCAAGAACGCCTGAAACTGGCAGCCAGTGTAATTGAGCAAGCAGCTGAAGGGATCTTCATCCTAAATGATGAATTACGTTATATCGAAGTGAACCCTTATTTCGAAAATTTGTCCGGTTTTGAACGTAATGACATCTTGGGTAAATATCTATTTGATATTACTGCGAGTCATAAGTCACAGCAGCGCAGCATTCATTCCAATATCATCAAACAAGTTGTGAAAATCGGTTCTTTTGATGGCGAACTGAGTGAGAAATTCCTGTCTGGCAAAGAGATGCCACTCTGGTTACATATCAATGCAATTACCGATGATGAAGGCCGTATCACTCACTATATCGGCATTGTCTCTGATCTGACTGAACGTAAATTACAGGAACAGCGCCTGTCTTATCTGGAAAATTACGACACACTGACTGATTTACCGAACCGTTTTTACTATAACTACCAGCTGCATCAATATCTGATGACGCAAAAAGATTCCATCAAGAAAATGGCGGTGATCCGACTCAATATCGATCGTTTCCGTCCATTGAATGAATATCTGTCTAATAATGGCGGTGATGAGCTGTTGCGTCAGGTGGCACAACGCTTACGTCTGACCAATGCTGAAGCTCTATTTGTTGCTCATCTAAATGGCGATGACTTTGCGATTTTGTATGAAATCTCGCATATTCGCCCTTCTGTACAAGAACATTGTCAACGTATTGCTGAAGCTTTCCAGGCTCCTTTCCATATTTTCGGCCAAGATTATGTGATTACCCTGTCGATGGGTGTAGCCTTCTATCCGGATCATGGTCGTCAGCTAGATTATTTGAATAACTGTGCTGAACAGGCGCTGAGTGAAGCCAAAAATCTCGGCGGGAATACTATCCATTTCTACTCCAATGAAAATACAGCTTTGCTAGAGCAAGGAATTTTCATTGAACGCGATCTGCGTAAAGCCATCCAGAATGGCGAACTGATAGTTTATTATCAACCGAAAATTAATTTCAATGACCAACATATTTATGGCTTTGAAGCTTTAGTGCGCTGGAAACATCCAGAAAAAGGCATCATCCCACCTAGCTTGTTTATTCCTTTAGCCGAACAGACCAGCCTGATTTCCGAGATCGGCCGTCTGGTGATTCAGCAAACTGCCAAACAGATTCGTGAATGGAATGATCTTGGCTTTCATAATATCTGTGTCTCTGTGAATATCGTGGCGCAGCAACTGCGTCGTGGTCAGTTACTCGATGATCTGGATCAGGCCATTAGCGAAAACCAGATTTCTGGCACCAGTCTGGAACTGGAAATTACTGAATCTTCACTGATTGAAAACTCTGAATCTGTCAAAAATCTGCTGAACCAGATCAAGCAGCGCCAGATTAATATCTCGCTGGATGACTTCGGAACCGGTTATTCTTCTTTGTCCTATCTTGCCGATTTTCCTATTGACATTCTCAAAATTGACCGCAGTTTTGTCTCTAAAATTGGCGAACATAAACAGGAAGCAATTGTCAGCGCCATGGTCGCGATGGGCAAAGCCATGGGCATGACTGTCGTCGCTGAAGGTATTGAAACTGAAGAACAGCTGCAATATCTACGTGATTTAGATTGTGATATTGCCCAAGGCTACTTCTTCTCCAAGCCATTGCCTGAACTGGAAGCAACTGCGTATTTAGAACAGAATCGCGTCGCTGAAACTTATATATATCAAGTCTAAGTCTATATCTACCTCGAATAATATTGTCGCAAAAATGGTCGACTTTGACTGGGCTAAGTGCTTAACAAATGTTATATTCAGAGCCATAAATGCAATTTTTTACCCGCTTTCTGGGTAATCTTTACAACGATAGAGATACAGATGGACGAACAATCTTTAAAGCAGCAGGCTCTTTACTATCACGAATTCCCTACTCCAGGAAAAATCAGCGTTACACCAAGCAAACAATTGGTCAACCAACGTGACTTAGCCCTTGCTTACTCGCCTGGCGTTGCCGCACCATGTCTTGAGATTGAACGTGATCCTTCAACAGCTGCCCTATATACCGCACGCGGTAACCTGGTTGCAGTGGTCAGTAACGGTACAGCAGTTCTTGGTTTGGGTAATATTGGCCCATTGGCGTCTAAACCGGTCATGGAAGGTAAAGGCGTACTGTTCAAAAAATTTGCGGGTGTTGATGTATTCGATATCGAAATTGCTGAAAATGATCCAGACAAGATTGTTGATATTGTCGCTTCTCTAGAACCCACTTTTGGCGGGATCAACCTGGAAGACATTAAGGCTCCAGAATGTTTCTATATTGAACAGAAACTTCGTGAACGCATGAAAATTCCTGTGTTCCACGATGACCAGCATGGTACTTCAATCATTGTAGGTTCTGCTCTTCTGAATGCATTGCAATTAAATGGCAAAAAAATTGATGAAATCAAGATCATTGCTTCAGGTGCCGGCGCTGCTGCCCTGTCTTGCTTGAACTTGCTTTGTGCCCTTGGCGCGAAAAAAGAAAATATCATCGTTGCTGACTCACGTGGTCTATTAACAACTAAACGTGAAGGTCTGGACGAATCTAAAAAAGCATATGTACAAGACATTGATGCCTCTCAGATCGGTGACGTGATTGCAGGTGCAGATATGTTCTTGGGTCTTTCTGCAGCCGGTATTCTCACCAAAGAAATGGTGAAACTGATGGCCAAAGATCCAATTATCTTTGCCTTGGCGAACCCGGATCCAGAAATTCTGCCTGAACATGCACACGAAGTTCGTGATGACGTCATTATGGCGACTGGCCGTTCTGACTATCCGAACCAAGTGAACAATGCACTGTGCTTCCCTTATATCTTCCGTGGTGCATTAGACGTTGGTGCCACCACCATTAATGAAGAGATGAAAATTGCCTGCGTACACGCGATTGCACGTATGGCACACATAGAAGCAGATGCTGCATCTTATGGAGAAAAATCAGCTTCTTTCGGCCGTGATTACCTGATTCCTGGTCCACTGGATCAACGCCTAATTCTGGAAATTGCGCCTGCAGTTGCACAAGCTGCAATGGATTCTGGCGTGGCGACTCGTCCGATTCAGGATTTCTCGGCATATCGTCAACGTCTGTCTGAGTTTGTTTACAACTCAGCCTTCATGATGAAACCAATCTTTGCACAAGCTAAAACAGATCCTAAACGTATCGCTTATGCAGAAGGTGAAGACCTGCGTGTACTGCGTGCTGCGCAAATTGCAGTGGATGAAGGCTTGGCAAAACCGATTCTGGTGGGTCGTCCAGCAGTCATCGAAGCCAATATCAAGAAATTAGGCTTACGTCTTGAAGATGGTGTGAATATCACTATCGTGGATCAGGAAAAGAACCCAGATTACGAAAAATTTGCAGACGACTATTACAACCTGATGCAACGCAAAGGTGTAACGCCTGAATATGCACACCGTGAAGCGCGTCGCCGTTCTACCCTGATCGCTGCGATGCTGGTTCGTCATGGCATGGCGGACGGTATGTTATGTGGTACTTACTCAAGCTATGACATCCATCTAGACTTTGTCAGCAATGTCATCGGCAAACAGGATGGCCATAATACCTTCTTCACCTTAAACGCATTAATGCTTGAAGAGCGCAACCTGTTTATCGCGGATACCTACATCAACCGTAATCCAACGGCTGAACAGCTTGCTGAGATGACGATTCTGGCTGCTGAAGAAGTACGTCGTTTCGGTATTACTCCACGTGTTGCCCTACTTTCTCACTCTAGCTTCGGTTCAGACCAGCACGATGCCAGCGCACAAAAAATGCGCCGTGTATATGAAATCCTTTCTGAAACTGCACCTGAGCTTGAAGTTGAAGGTGAAATGCATGGTGATGCAGCACTGGACGAAAATATCCGTCAGTTTGCATTCCCTAATTCTCGTTTTAAAGGTTCTGCAAACCTGCTGATCATGCCAAATCTGGATGCAGCCAATATTTCGTTTAACCTGTTAAAAGCAACTTCAGGTAACAACGTGACCATTGGTCCTATCCTGCTTGGTGCTGCGAAACCTGTTCATATCCTGACACCGACTGCAACGACTCGTCGCGTAGTGAATATGACTGCGTTAACTGTCGCTGAAATTCAGGAAGCAGAAAAAAACGCGCTCTAAGGAATGTACGCATCAGCGTAACTTCTTGACTTGAGAAAACCTCTATTCTGTAGCATGATGCTTGTAAGAATAGAGGTTTTTTCATGCAAGTTTATTTAGTAGGCGGTGCAGTTCGGGATCATTTACTTGGACACCCCTATCACGAAAAAGATTATGTGGTTGTCGGCGCGACGCCGGAACAATTGCTTGCTGAAGGTTTTCAACCTGTTGGCAAGGACTTCCCTGTTTTTCTTCATCCTGAAACTAAAGACGAATATGCTCTGGCGCGTACCGAACGCAAGTCTGGCTATGGTTATCATGGTTTCGAATTTTATACCGATATCAATGTTACCTTGGAAGAGGATCTGATCCGCCGTGACTTGACCATCAATGCCATGGCCATGGATGATTCAGGCAAGATTTATGATCCTTATGGCGGTCAAAAAGATCTGGCTGATCGTATACTGCGTCATGTATCAGAAGCTTTTGTCGAAGATCCTTTACGTGTTTTAAGGATTGCCCGCTTTGCTGCGCGTTATCAACATCAGGGTTTTAGTATTGCAGAAGAAACGTTGGTGCTAATGAAACAGCTGGCTGAATCGGGCGAGCTTAATGCATTGACACCTGAGCGGGTCTGGAAAGAAACTACCCGCGCACTGATGGAACAAGATGCAGATGTGTATTTTGAAGTATTACGTAGTTGTGGTGCTTTAAAAGTACTGTTCCCGGAACTGGATGCCTTATATGGCATTCCACAACGTCCTGAATATCATCCGGAAATTGACTGTGGTATTCATACCATGATGTCTTTACAGCAAGCCTGCCGTCAAAATTATAGCTTAGAGGTGCGTTTTGCGGTTCTGGTTCATGACCTGGGTAAAGCATTAACCCCTGTGGAAGAATTGCCACGCCATATCATGCATGAAGAACGTGGGATCAAACCGGTGAATGAGCTGTGTGAACGTTTAAGAGTTCCGACTCATACCAAACAGCTGGCATTGGCGGTCTGTAAAGAACATTTAAAATGTCATCAGGCTTTCAACTTAAAACCTGGCACTTTATGGCGTTTATTACAGCGTCTGGATGTATTGCGTCGTCCTGAACGTGTTGAAGCTTTTGTACAGGCCTGTGAATGTGACTCTCGCGGTCGCTTGGGTCTGGAAAATCGTGCTTATCCTCAGGCTCAATATGTGCTGGATGCCATGCAGGTTGTACGTAGCATCAAAGCACAAGATTTGCCTCCAGAGATTCAAGGTCCGGATATTGGTGAGATGCTGATTGAACGACGGATTGCGGCTTTGGCAGAACTGAAAGAACAGCATAGTGCCATACTCTAAATATCAGGCTCCTTCGGGGGCCTTTTTAATATCTCAAATCTCACTCATCTCGATTTTCTATATAAATAGCAATAATTCTTTGAAGCTACCGTGTACTTTCAACACTTAAGCAAAGTAAATATTGATTATGATTGATATTATTTTTAGCTAAGAACATGTCTAATGACTTATCTCATCCGTCCATTGGATCTTGAAAAAGACCTGCATGACGTTCATCAACTCACGATTCAGCTTGGCTATCCCTCTACGCTGGAAAATATCAAAAAGCGTTGGGAGCATCTGCATCAAGACAGTCATTATCAGACACTGGTCTAGAACAGGATTCACATGTGATCGGCTATGCCGGTTTTATTCAGGAATATACCTGGGAATTTGACGGTGGATATTTAAGAATTCAGGCTTTTGTAATTGATCAAGCCCATCGTGGAAAAGGTATTGGCAAGCAACTCATGTCTGCTATTGAACAGATTGCAAAAGAACAAGGCTTTAAGATGATTCAGCTCAACAGCGGAAATCGCGAAGAACGCTACCCTGCGCCTGCCTTTTATCAAGGACTGGGATTTGACAGTTACAGTATTGGATTTCATAAGCATCTGGAATGATCAGCCAGTCATAACCAGCTGATCAATAGTGGATTTAATTTATGAAATTTCAGCAGGGAAAGTAATCACTTTTTCCAATTTCATCTGATTGGTTGCAATCATCAACAAGCGATCAAGACCCAGGGCAATACCCGAACATTCCGGCATTTGTGGCAATGCCGCCAGCAAATACTCATCAATCGGCATGACATGCAAGCCAAGCACTGCCCGTTCTGCATTATCTGCTTCAAAGCGGGAACGTAAAACTTCAGCATCAATCAGCTCATCATAAGCATTAGCCAGTTCCAGCCCTTCGATATACAGCTCGAAACGTGCCGCAACCAGCTCTCCATCTTCATCGATTCTGGTTTTAGCCAATGATGCCAGTTCCGGTGGAAAATCTGTCAGAAATACAGCCGTATCGAACCCCAGGCTTGGCTCGACCATATGCGAAAATAACAGGTCGATATACCCTAAACGGTCATCACCCAAGTCCAGATTGAGACCTACCCGGCGACAGCAATCTTTGAGTTGCTGCAAAGTGGCCTGTAAAGGATTGAGATCCAGGCGATCCATAAAGGCATGTTTATAGCTGAGCACAGTGGGACGGATTTCCCCAAAACGTGCCTTAAGTGTCACATTTAACAGATCCGTCACTTCAAACATCAGATCTTTCAGACTAAAGCCAGGTCGATACCATTCCAGCATACTGAATTCACTGTTGTGCTTGCGGCCGTGTTCATCATCCCGAAACACTTTACAGATCTGGTAAATTGGCCCACTACCGCTGGCCAATAAACGTTTCATGGCAAATTCAGGTGACGTCTGTAAATAATGTGTGCTCAATTTACCCATGACATGACGCTGGGCCTGAATCGAAGCCAGATGCACATCGGTCACACCAGCCTGAGATAAAATCGGTGTTTCTACTTCCAGTACTTCACGTTCAGCAAAAAACTGACGGAGCTGGGCATACATGTTGGCACGCGCTTTAATGGCTTTTAAGTCGCAGGTCGGTTGATAAGATACAGTTTGACTCATGCCTTTGGCCCTCCATGAGCGGCCCATTCACGGCGTAAAGGATAAGTCTTGCGTAAATGATCAAATGCTTTCTGATCGACTTTGCCATTTTTTAAACATGCACGCAGATTGGCATCATCACGGGCAATATCATAGATCTGGGATAAATGCTGTTGCAGCGCCAGTTTTAAATCCTGGTTCTGGAAAAACTGTTCACAAACAGGCAGCTGACTTTCAAACTGCTTTTTAATTTCAAAGCCGAAAGTCTGGCAAAATGCCTCGTAAATCATTTGAGTACCGCGTGCCTTACCTTCCAGACTATAACCTGCAATATGCGGTGTCACCAAAGTAATCAGATTCAGTAGCTGTTCAGAAATTTCCGGTTCATGCTCAAAGACATCCAGTACAACCTGACGTTGAGTTGCCTGAATATCAGCAATTAGCGCCGCTTCTTCAACAATTGGCCCACGCGCCGAATTAATTAAAATGGCTTCAGGCTTCATTTGTCTAAGTGCAGCAGCATTAATCAAATGATAAGTCGGATGCTGACCTGTTTTGGTTAAAGGTACATGAATGGAAATAGCATCTGCGTTCTTTAGCAGTTCTTCAAATTCAACCTGATGGACCTGATCGCGCTGTACAAAGGGATCATAGGCAATCACATTCCAGCCTAGCAATTTGGCCATTGTTGCTAAACGCGAACCGACATTTCCTAGACCGACAATACCCAAGGTGAAATCTTTATTTGCATTGATCAATTGGGGTTGTAAATATAATAGAGCCGTAATCACATATTCAGCTACCGCCTGCGCATTACAACCGGGTGCATTGCTCCAGCGGATGTTCTGTTGTTCTAGTGCAGCAATGTCCAGATGATCTGTACCAATGGTGGCACTGCCGACGAATTTAATCTGACTGTCCTGTACGAATGCTGCATTGACTTTGGTCACGGAACGGACCAATAAAGCCTCGGCATCTTTTACATCTTCCGAAGTGAGAGTTCTTCCTGCACGATGCTGAATATCGCCAAATTCTGCAAAGAAATAATCGGTAAATGCCAGATTTTCATCTGCGACAATTTTCATAATCTGTTCCAATGACTGAATCTGTCTATCATACCGCGTCAACCGGGATGTGACTATTTTCACTCAAGCTTTAGATGAATTCTTATAAACATAGAGATATAAAAAATGCCGAAGTCAAACATCACTTCGGCAAAGGAGTGTAATTGGAGTAAGAAAATGACGCAGGGTTAGGCGATTGAAAGCCATACCCTGCACGAAAAAGTTTCCTTTTTTAATTGGAGAATGCAGCAATACCTGTTTGCGCACGACCTAGAATCAAGGCGTGTACATCATGGGTCCCTTCATAAGTGTTGACCACTTCCAGATTCACCAGATGACGAGCTACACCAAATTCATCAGAGATCCCGTTACCACCCATCATGTCACGCGCTAAGCGGGCAATATCCAGTGCTTTACCACAGTTATTACGCTTGATCAGTGAAGTACCTTCAACTGAAGCAATTCCTTCATCTTTCATGCGTCCGAAACGTAAAGCCACTTGCAGACCTAATGCAATTTCAGTTTGCATGTCTGACAGTTTTTTCTGGATCAGCTGATTCGCAGCCAATGGACGGCCAAACTGTTTACGGTCCATGGTGTATTGATGCGCTGTATGCCAACAGAATTCAGCTGCACCCATCGCACCCCAGGCAATACCATAACGGGCACTGTTCAGACAGGTAAATGGACCTTTTAGACCACGAATTTCCGGGAATGCGTTTTCTTCTGGAACAAAAACATTGTCCATCACGATTTCACCGGTAATCGAAGCACGCAGGCCAACCTTACCGTGAATCGCTGGTGCAGAAAGCCCTTCCCAACCCTTTTCTAAGATAAAGCCGCGAATGTCACCAATATTGCCTTCAGGAGATACTTCTTTTGCCCAAACCACAAAGACATCTGCAATCGGACTGTTGGTAATCCACATTTTTGCGCCAGTCAGACGGTAACCACCATCGACTTTTTTGGCACGAGTAATCATGCTGCCCGGATCAGAACCATGATCTGGTTCAGTCAGACCGAAACAACCGATATATTCACCGGTCGCCAGTTTTGGCAAATATTTCTGTTTCTGTTCTTCAGAACCAAATTCATTGATGGGCACCATCACCAGAGAACTTTGCACGCTGGCCATAGAACGGTAACCCGAATCTACACGTTCTACTTCACGAGCAATCAGACCATAGCTGACATAGTTTAAACCTGCACCGCCGTATTGTTCTGGAATGGTTGGACCCAACAGACCGAGTTCACCCATTTCACGGAAAATGGTTGGATCAGTTTTTTCATGGCGGAACTGTTCTAGTACACGCGGCTGTAACTGTCCCTGACAATATGCACGCGCAGATTCCATGATCATGCGTTCTTCTTCAGTCAGCTGCTGCTCCAGTAAGAACGGATCCTGCCAGTTAAAATAGACTTTGCTGGTTTTTTTCGTATCGACCATTTGATTCATAGTATTCCCTGCCAATCCTTCATCTATCTATTAGATGATGTTGTTTTATCCTTCAGATTGACTCTAGGCATGAATCATGACTTGTTCAAACAATAAATTTGCATGCAGCTATGCACTTTATGCATACCTTATATAAGTCGCTATTTCTAGAAATTTTTTTCATAGCTAATTTGCCTATTTTTTATACCAAAGTCGTATAGTAGTATTAGATTGATATACCATTTATTGATATCTGACCATTTTAAGTTCAAGGATGAACAAGTGCGTAGAAAAATACCTTCCCTGCAAGCGCTGATCTGTTTCGAAACTGCTGCACGTCATGCCAGTTATACCTATGCTGCACAGGAACTGTTTTTAACCCAAAGTGCAGTTTCACGCCAGATCCAGCAACTGGAGGAGTATTTAGGCACGGCTTTATTTACCCGTACGCGGCATGGTGTAGAACTCAATCATGCTGGACAGCAATATTTAAAAAGTATCACTCCGCATCTCAAAGGACTGGAACAGTCAACCCTAGACGTCATTACGCATCAAGGGCGCGGCGGTACTTTAAAACTGGGCGTAGTGCCTACGTTTGCGACTCGCTGGCTATTACCTAAACTCCAGAGCTTTAATCGGCTGTATCCTGAAATTACGATACATCTGGAAACCAGCACCCGCCCTTTTCTGTTTCAGGAACAGATTTTCGATGCTGCTATTTATGCAGGAACACCTCAACAGGTCGAACAATGGCCGGGTACACATAGCCATTTTCTAATGCATGAAGATGTAGTTGCTGTCTGTGCACCTGACCTGATTCAACAGTATTTTCCCAATGCACAGAAGATTAATGATTACAGCTATGACTTAAGTGCTGAACAATTGGTTCAACTTCCTTTATTACAGCAAACCACCCGGCCGAATATCTGGGAAGACTGGTTCAAGTTACATCAGATCCAGCATCCGAATCCTTTGCAGGGGCAACGACATGAACTGTTTTCTATGCTCGCTGTAGTGGCTAGCCATGGCATGGGAATGGCCTTGATTCCACAAATGCTAATTGAAAAAGAATTAAAGTGGCAGGAATTGGTGCTGGTATCCAGCAAGACCTTAGAAAGGAAACGAGGCTATTATCTGGTCCATTCCAGCCAAGAAAGCTCACCGCTGATTGAAAAATTTGTTGCATGGATACAACAGGAAATTCAAGGCAGCCTTCCATCTGAGTCTGAGCTATAAACCCCAATGAATAGACCATAAAAAACCCCGATCAATGATCGGGGTTTTTCGTATCTGGCGGAAGCGGTGAGATTCGAACTCACGGAGGGGTATAAGCCCTCGTCGGTTTTCAAGACCGGTGCATTAAACCGCTCTGCCACGCTTCCATGGCCGCCATCATATAAATATTTCTGTTTCTTGGCAATAAATTTTCGCAAAACTTCTGTAAAAATCAGTTCATTCAGTCAAAAATCAGACGAAAATTTTAGAGTAGATAAAATTTTATACATAAGATTTAGGGGCTGATATTTTTATTTTAAGGATGAAATTTAATCCCTATATTTACATCATTTTGAACAATGGAAATTTAAAATCATTTTAATGAGTTAAAAATAAAAACCCCGATCAATGATCGGGGTTTTCGTATCTGGCGGAAGCGGTGAGATTCGAACTCACGGAGGGGTATAAGCCCTCGTCGGTTTTCAAGACCGGTGCATTAAACCGCTCTGCCACGCTTCCATGGCCGCCATCATATAAATAAAAATTGCGCTTGGCAAATATTTTTCCAATTTCTCTGCATCAACTGCGCAAAATAAAATCAATTTCATTAATCTTCTGAATTTTCTGGCTTTTCATAGCGAATTGAATTGATAAACCAGAGTTTCTTGCCGGATGGTGTCATCACCTCAGCCTCATCATCCACTGACTTGCCTAACAGGGCACGCGCCATTGGGGAATCAATCGAAATATGCTGCGGATGATGATCATAAATTTCATCGACACCCACAATCCGAAGACTCTTCTGCTCACCCTGTTCATTTTCAATTTCGACCCAGGCACCAAAATAAACTTTGCCTTCCTGTTCAGGAGAAAAATCAACAATTCGCAGCTCTTCCAGACGCTTGCCCAGATAACGAACCCGACGATCAATTTTACGTAAAAGCTGTTTGTTATACTGGTAATCTGCGTTTTCCGAACGGTCGCCGAGACTGGCTGCCCAGTTCACTTTTTTGGTAATTTCAGGACGTTCCTCATGCCAGAGATTTTTAAGTTCTGCCACCAATTTGTCGTGTCCACCACGGGTAATCAGGTTAGATTTCATGTGTTTTAATTGCCAATTTTGAACCAGTTTTTAGACATTAAGAGCTTATTTTATTTGGAGTTTTAGGACAAGCCAGAATATGCAATTTTTTTCTTCAATAAATTTAATAACTTAAATTACATTTAAAAAATAAATTATGTACAAAATTTGACAATTCATTTTTTGATCTTTAATATGCACCCTACTTTTGGAATCGCTTATTTTTTAATCTATGTAGTTTTTCTACATATTTCCCGATCAATTTAGTCATTTTTGAATGACGTCATGACTGCCCAACCCTTATTGAATTTATCAAACTTTTAAAAGTTTCTGGCTAGTATTGGCTGTGATTTTTAGGGCATAAATTACTTGTAGCGGAGACAACATGCACAGTAGTTCAACCACTGGGTCGAGGCTTTGCCTTAGCTCTTTTATCTCTTCTCTCCCTGTAAAAGCACTGGTACTGAGTACGGCACTTATCCCCTTTCATAGTATCAATGCCACTAAAACCACATTTCAATATGATCATGTGGTCAATAGCAACAAACTCACCGTCGTCGCAGTTCAAAGTCCAACGACTGTGTTTCAGGATGGACAACATCAGCATGGTTTTGGTTATGACCTGGTTCGCAACTATGCCAACAGCCTGAATGTTAAGCTGGATTTTAAAACTGTTCCGGATAATGCCACGGCCCTGAAATGGGTAGCGCAGGGCAAAGCCAATCTGGCCATGACCACGACTGATCTGGGTACGATTGAACAACAGCGTTTAACGGCTTTTTCTGCCACTTGTGGTGATGAGTCTTCACTGGCCAGTAATGGACTGAATGCCAATCTGAATCTGGTATTTAAATCAGCCAGTGATCCCTTGAGTCAAACCGCCAGTGCTTTTGTATGTCAAGGCAAACAAAGCGGTGCGATCAAGCAGCTTGCATCCTTCTACAATCAGAATGTGGTAGAAGAACATTCTTGGGATGAAATTCAACAGGACCTGAACCAGCGACTCCCCACATACAAGGCGAGCTTCCAGAAATCTGCTCAGCAGTACGATCTGGACTGGCACCTGCTCGCCGCGATCGGTTACCAGGAATCCTATCTAAAGCCAAACTCCGTATCTCCCACCGGTGTCCGCGGTCTGATGATGCTCACAAGCTCTACCGCAAAAGCGATGGGGGTTAGTAACCGGACAGACCCAGGCGAAAGTATTGATGGGGGTGCCAAATACTATGACCAGATGCTGAGCCGTTATGAACATATCCCTTATCCGGATCGTAACTGGTTTGCTTTAGTTGCCTATAACATGGGCCCAGGTGCTGTGAATCAGCTGCAAAAACGTATTCAGGCCCAAGGCAAGAATCCGAATAACTGGGTAAACCTGTATGCTTATCTGGAACAGAATAAAGCCAGTAATGGTCGTTACCGTCAGGCCCTGCAATACGTGACCCGTATCCGTGCCTATCTGGAACACATCAAGACTACTCCACAGCTGGTGAATATTTAAGCCTGATCAATTTAAATCTAGTTATTCAGCCATAAAAAAAGCTTACCTCAGGGTAAGCTTTTTTTGTTACTACAGCTTTTTAGATCAAGACTATTAAGCTGTGGTATTTTCAAGTACTTTCTTGAACAGGTCTTTTTGTGCTTGGCTTGGCTTCGCTGTTTGCAATGCCATCAATTGAGACATATCGCCTTGCACCTTGATTTTACCTGTCATGAAGGCTTGCATTGCAGCCGCCATATCAAACTCAAGGAAAACTTTACGTAAGGTTTCACCATCCATGTTCAATGTTGTTTTCGCATTTGGAGATAAACCTTTTTTAATCGCGCCACCTTCCAAAGATAATTCTGTATTACCTGTAGTGTCTGCAACGACCAAATTAATTGCCAGATTCGCCAAAGCAGGTGGCAAATCCAAATCACCAGCTTGTGCAGTGAGCGTGTCTACAGTCGAAAACCAATCATCAGTTAAAAAAGCAGGCATGATCTTTCCTCAATTTATTTATTCATTTGTGTCGACTATCCAGACGACATCAGGTTGAAGCTATTATGCTTGTGACTTGTTATAACATGATCATTATGGCAAAGGCTAACGAATTTTGTACGCACCGTTCAATTTTTATAGTTCTTATCTTGTGTTATTTTTGATTCAGGCATCGGCCGTAGCCCATGCCTGTATCGGCTTAACTTTATATAGGTCGATTAGTCCGCTGCAAAGCCCAAATTGACCATATTGATGCGGCGGTTCTCACCTTCTACCGCCTCTTCAGTTGAACAGCTGCCTTTGAAATCGAATTCGCGCTGGCTATCCAGAATTTCAAAATCAAATAATTCGCGGTCAACTAACTGAGATGGTGAAACATTTTGCAAGGCACCAAAGATGCTGTGCAGACGTTTTGGATGTGCATTATCCCATTCACGTAACATGTCATTGATAATGGCACGTTGAAGATTTTCCTGAGAGCCACATAAATTACATGGAATAATTGGAAATTGACGCATCTGTGCATATTTGATGATGTCTTTTTCTTCCACATAGGCCAATGGACGAATCAGGATATTCTTTTTGTCAGAAGACAGCAGTTTTGGCGGCATGGCTTTCAGGCTGCCCCCATGGAACAGGTTCAGGAAGAATGTTGCCAAAATATCATCACGGTGATGACCCAGCGCCACTTTAGTCGCCCCAATTTCCTGAGCAAAACCGTACAAAGAACCACGGCGCAGACGTGAACATACTGCACAGTAAGTCTTACCTTCCGGTGTCAGTTTTTTGGTAATGCTGTAGGTATCTTTTTCCAAGATGTAATACGGAATGTTATTTTCTTCTAAATAACGCGGTAATACATCTTCCGGGAAACCGGGCTGTTTCTGGTCCAGGTTAACCGCCACCACATCAAAGTTGATTGGTGCAATGCGTTTAAACTGAAGGAGGATATCAAGCAAGGTATAACTGTCTTTACCACCAGAAATACACACCATGACCTTGTCGCCGTCTTCAATCATCTTGAAGTCGCGAATGGCATGTCCGACCTGGCGGCGAAGCTTCTTCAACAAACGGTAGTAGGCAGAGCTTGTTGGCAGTTCAGGTTTGAAATTAAATCCTTGCTCGGATTCAACTGGCGAGTACATAGACGAGAATAACCCATAAATAGAAATACCGCGCAATTTTAGCTGATTCGGTTCCGTATCGCATCAAAAGAATTTATTTTCATACAAATGCCATATTAGTTTCATTTTCATGTTTTATTTAGATTGATATATTGAACGATTTAGTTCAATTTTTAAGCGAGATGCTTATCTTTTGGACTTTTCCACAGTTGTCCACAAAAGCTGTGGATAACTTTGTGGATTGAAATGGACTTGACAACTTGTTCACCTCAAAATTTAAGGCTTTTCTTTAAATTGATCATTTTTTAATCAATTTATTTTATAATTAAAATCAATAACTTAAAGCTGTCAACCCTAAGGTTTTAAATTAAATAAAAAAAATATTTTAATGTTCAAAATATTGACAGCTGTTCCCGTTTACATACTCGTTTATAAATGCAGCGTATAAGGCTGTGCATTACGTAATTTTTTGTTAAACTCATCCATGAATTTTTCTAGCTTATTATTTATCAAATATAAACAATGAAAATAAAGACGTATTTCTTGGGGTGTCAACTGATCGGTAGCTTGCTTATGCTGGGCTGCAGTCATTTGGTGTATGCCGGCGAAACCATCTATCAGTTGCGTGATAAAAACGGCAGTACCTTATTGACCAATAAGAAGAGCCGTTATAATCATCTTCAGGTCGAAAAGAAGACTTATTATCCGGATAGCAATATTCATAGCTATAGTAACTGGGGCAGCAGCGAGTCGTCAGTTTTGCCTAGCTATAGCAAGAATAAGAACGCTTTTGATTCGATCATTCGTCAGGCCGCCCAGACTTATGGTGTGTCTGAAGGTTTAATTAAAGCAGTCATGCATACTGAATCCGGCTTTAATACCCATGCCCGCTCCCCTGTGGGTGCACAAGGTTTGATGCAGCTGATGCCGGCCACAGCACGTCGCTTTAATGTCAGCAATGCCTATGATCCTCATCAGAATATTATGGCGGGTGCTAAATATCTGGCTTGGTTATTAAAGCGTTTTAATGGCAATACCAGCCTGGCACTGGCGGGCTACAATGCCGGTGAAGGCAATGTCAGCAAATATGGTGGAATCCCGCCTTTCCGGGAGACTCAGGATTATGTACGCCGTGTGACCAGCCGTTATCAAAATCTGTATACTCATGGCCTGAGTGCAAGTACAACCACGTCTAGCACATCATCCAGTGAAGGTCGCATCATTGCCAGTTCAGCGAACTACTCCAATGATAGCAGCAGTACTTCACACATTCAGGCAGCCAAGTATCAGCGTCAGATTATTATGAATGCTGATGGCAGTTATACCGATGCACCGATGGGTTCTTATGCAACGGCGAATGCAACAGCAGCAGCTAAAATTTATTTAAGTGAATAAATAAATCAAAATCATTTGATTCTAAATAGCCTTAGCGAAAATGCAGCAAAAAATAAAGCTGTGTTTTGTGATCTAGGGCCATTTTTTTTCTTGAATTTTTAGTCATTTCACCCCATATTGATTTCAATGATTTTCATTTGCTAATCAGATTATTTTTTTATAATAAGAGGATTTCTCAATGATGCGGATTGGTTTGTTCTTGCTAACCAACCTCGCGGTACTGGTTGTAGCTGGCATTATCCTGTCACTCTTCGGTGTCGGTAGTTACCATGGCGCGGGTGGCTTGAATCTAGGCAACCTGTTGGTGATCTGTTTTGTGTTCGGTATGGTGGGATCACTGATTTCCCTGTTCATGTCTAAATGGATGGCGAAAAAAACAACCGGTACTGAACTGATTGACCCAAATGCCCCTCGTAACCAGGCAGAAGCATGGTTATTACAAGAAGTTGCGCAACTTTCTCAGCGCGCTGGCATTAAAATGCCGGAAGTGGGTATTTTCCCATCTTATCAGTCAAATGCCTTTGCAACAGGCTGGAACAAGAACGATGCGCTCGTGTCTGTGTCCACGGGTCTGCTTGAACGCATGAATAAAGACGAACTTCGTGCGGTACTGGCACACGAGATTGGTCACGTTGCCAATGGCGATATGGTGACACTGGCCTTGATCCAAGGTGTAGTCAACACATTTGTCATGTTCTTTGCCCGTGTAGTTGGCGACTTTGTAGACCGTACGATCTTCGGTCGTGAAGAAGGTGAGGCACCGGGTATTGGCTATTTTGTGATTACCATTGTGCTGGATATCGTATTTGGTATTATGGCTTCAGCGATCGTGCTGTGGTTCTCACGCTACCGTGAGTATCGTGCTGATGAAGCAGGTGCACGTTTGGCAGGCAAACAGGCGATGATTTCAGCGTTATTACGTTTACAGGCGGAATCAGAAATGCCGGATACTATGCCGAAAGAAATGAAAGCCTTTGCAATTTCTGCTGGTCAGGAACAAGGTTTTAGTCTGGCGGCACTGTTCCAGACTCACCCAACGATTGAACAACGTGTTGCTGCTTTGCAACAACTCGATTGCCCTTAAGCAACGCATTGATTGCTTGATAGAAAAAAGCCTGCATTTGCAGGCTTTTTTATTAAGTTTAGGTTTATAAACCTTCAGGCTTTAAACCATTGAAAGAGCTGCATTGTGCCCCAGCCAATGGCCATAATTAACAGAATCAAAAAGAAAGTTCCTAAGATATCTGGTAGATGAATCCAGATCCAGGCCACCACAGGATTACGCCAGAAAGCAGATTGCTGTTGTCTGCGTTCCAAACTTTCATGCAGAAATGGATGTACCACATGATGATCGGTACGGATCTGGTATTCGTCCCGGATATGCTGATGCACAATATCCAGTGCCTTACGGCTAGGACGAATAAAAATATCAAATATTGTTCCTGCTACAGGAATAAAGCCGACCACAGCATCCATGACGGCCATTTTCAGGACTGGCTTTAATTTTTCACTTGGCACCCCGATCTGACGGGCTTTATAAATCGCATAACTGGTCAATACAAAACCTGCGATATCTCCAGCTACCGGAATGGTACTCAAAGCAGCATCTGCCCCGACGCCCTGCTTGGTAAATGGAATCCGTACCACCGAATCCATCATATTGGCAAACTTGGCCAGATCCCGCTCCAGACGAATGACATCCTGTTGGCTCAATTTATTTTTTTGTCCGGGATCAGGCATAGGTTCTTCCAGAAATGAAGCTGATGTAATTGAGCATAAAGTATTTTTTCTATTTAAGCTGTAATTGCTAGGTATTTAAAACAATAATTGAGAGGCAATAAACAAGTAAATAATCACCCCAGTGGCATCACAAATCGACGTTACCAGCGGTGCTGATGCACTGGCTGGGTCCATTTTCAGCTTGTTGAGAATAAAGGGTAAACTCATGCCAATCAGACAGCCCATCAGCACAATACCTAACATACTTAAAGCAAGTACGATGGCGACCATCCAGTCACCTCGAATATAACCCAAGATTGATACAGCAATGGCCATCGTTCCACCCAGACATAACGCAACCAAGGATTCACGACCCAGCAGGCTAAACCAGTCCTTAAACTGCACATTGCCTGTTGCCAAGGCACGCACCATCAAGGTGGCAGATTGTGAGCCAGCATTCCCGCCACTTCCCACCAACAATGGCAAGAAAAATACCAGCACAATATGAGTGGAAATAATATCTTCAAAATGGGCAATCCCGATTCCAGAGAGCAGACTGCCAAACACTAGGATAACCAGCCAGAATACGCGTTTTTGATACAGTCTGAGAATCGGTGCAGTTTTCAGGCTCAGCTCATTCAAAGGCGTCACTGCACCAGATTTTAAAATATCCTCGGTGCTTTCTGCCTCTGCAATATCCATGGCATCATCATAAGTAATAATCCCGACCAGCTTTTGAGTCGCGTCGACCACAGGCAAGGCAATAAAATCATAATAGGCCAAGGTACGGGCGACCTGCTCCTGATCCTCATCCACAGTGGCATAGACTACATCTGTGGTCATGACCTCATTAATGGTGGCATCCGGCCGTGCCTGAATAATTTGTCGCAAGGAAATTACGCCGAGCAGATGCTGTTTCTCATCCACGATATAGATCAGATATAAAGTGTCATGATTCCCCGCAATATCACGTAGCGTTTCAATCGCCTCAGTCATGCTCAGCTCGGGAGCAAGCGTGACGAAGTCTGAACTCATTAATGCACCGGCAGTTTCTTCCGGATAAGCATGCAGCTCTCGTAGGGTTTGTAGCGACTGGGTGGATAATTTTCCAAGTAACTGCTGCTGCACTTCACAGGGCATCTGCTTGTATAAATCAATGAAGTCATCGGAATGCATGGCATCCATCAGACTGGCCAGTTGTTCCAGAGGAAATTGATAGGCCAGCTGGATTTGTATGGCCAGTGGCAAGTACTCCAGCACTTCTGCCTGACGTTCCAACTGCTTGAAATGGTGACAGCGTTCTGCTGGTCCAAGCTCAGACAAAATTCTGGCCTGATCGGCAATATTCAGCTTTTGTAGAAGCTGATGAATATTATTTTCCCCTGTCAGCAGAGCCTCATGTAGTTGCTGTATTTTTTCTTGGTGCTGCATTCCCATACCATCATTCCATGCAGGTATGAAACATACCCGTCCTAGAGTGAGTATTCCTCATTTTCCTGATTGATTTGTATAACTTTATTTGTTGCTTTGACACGAAACAGGTTTCGGATTAACACATACATAAACGGGATAAAGAATAATACCAAAATAGTTGCAAAAATGACCCCGTCCAAAATGCTGGCACCAATTTCCTGACGGCTGATCGCACTGACCCCAGAAGCAAAAATCAAAGGAATCACTCCCGCAGCAAAAGCAATAGAAGTCATGAGAATAGGCCGTAAGCGCAAACTTGCTCCTTCTAAGGCTGCAGCTATAGCTGTTTTTCCTGCTTTCTCTGCCTGTGCAGCAAACTCCACAATCAGAATTAATGCCAGTCAGTTAAGAAATTGACTGGCATTTTCTTGGGTATTTCAGTGGTTTACCTTTCACAACTCTTGGGCAACTTCTAACCCTCCTCTCAGGCAAAACATACCTCCTAGATTTCTCCAGTAA